>CANROI010000115.1 GCA_947632165.1 uncultured Clostridia bacterium | reverse complement strand
CGCTGCGCGCCGGGAAATTCGAGCTCGTCAAGCGCAAGGGGCGGGTGAGCGAGCTTGCGGGCGCGGAGCGGATCGTGGGCACGGTCGGCATCGGGCATACCCGCTGGGCGACGCACGGCGCGCCCTCTGAAGAGAACGCACATCCCCACCTGTACGGGCGGTTTGCAATCGTGCACAACGGCATCATCGAGAACTTTCTCGCCCTCAAAGAGGAGTGCTTGAAGAGGGGGGAGACGTTCGCTTCGGAGACGGACAGCGAAGTGATCGCGCATCTCCTCGAGCAGGCGTATCGGGGCGACCTGCTCGCCGCGGTGCGGGAGGTCACGGCGCGGCTCGAGGGATCGTATGCGCTCGCCGTGCTGTGTTCGGAGGAGCCGGAGCGCCTCATCGTTGCGCGCGAAAAGAGCCCGCTCGCGGTGGGACGGGGGGAGAGGGGGCTGTATGCCGCCAGTGACATCCCCGCGATCGCCTCGGAGTGTGACGAGGTCTATTCCCTCTCGGACGGCGAGATCGGCGTTTTGCGCGGTGATTCGCTCTCCTTTTTCAACGGGGAAGGGCGTGTCGGGAAGAAAAAGATCGCCCTGGGCGCCGGGAGCGATTTTCCCGGGCTGAACGGCTATCCGCACTTTATGCGCAAGGAAATGGACGAAATTCCGACCGCAATCGCCAATTCTCTGGAAAATTTCGCTTCGAAATCTCATTTTTCGCCGTTTTGCAGAGTACTATGTCAGACAGAGTATATCCAAATTATCGCCTGCGGGACGGCATATCACAGCGGGATCGCCGCCAAATACGCCATCGAGGCGCTCGCGCGGATCCCCGTGGAGGTGTTCGTCGCGAGCGAGTACCGCTATGGCGATCCGATGATCGGGAAGGGCGCGCTCGTCATCGCCGTGAGCCAGAGCGGCGAGACGGCGGATACGCTTGCGGCGGCGCGGCTCGCGAAAAGCAGGGGGGCTTGGGTGCTCGCCGTGACGAACGAGCCCGCCTCCTCCCTCACGCAGATCGCCGATTTCGTCTGCGAGACGCGGGCGGGGCGGGAGATCGCGGTGGCCGCGACGAAGAGCTTCAACGCCCAGCTTGCGGCGCTCTATTCGTTTGCGCTTTCGCTTGCGGAGGCGAAGGGCCGTCCCCGTGACGTAGCGCCGCTCAGGCGCTTTCCCTCGCTCAGCGAACAGACGCTTGCGGGGATCGGGGCGCTCAGACCGCTCGCCCCGCTCTTTGCCGCGGCGCGGAGCGTCTATTTTATCGGCCGCGGCGCCGACTATGCTTCGGCGATCGAGGGGAGCCTCAAACTGAAGGAGATTAGCTACTTGCCCGGCGAGGGGTATCCTGCTGGGGAGCTGAAACACGGGACGCTCGCGCTCATCGACGAGACGACCCCTGTGGTGGCGATCCTCACGCAGCGCGCGCTCGCCGAAAAGACGATGAACGCCGTCTCGGAGGTGTATGCGCGGGGCGGGAAGGTGATTTTGATCACATCTTTCCCCGAATATGCCGCGCGCAGGGAAGTCTTTTTCGCCTATCCGCTTCCCGCCTGCGAGGAGCTGTTTTCGCCCCTCCTTTCGGTCATTCCGCTGCAGGCGATCGCCTACTATACGGCGCTCGAGCGGGGGAACGATCCCGATAAGCCGCGCAATCTCGCCAAATCCGTGACGGTCGAATGACGTGGTCGGCTTGCCCGCAGCCCGAAAATATCTGCGGAACCTTTTTGTGCGGACGAAGCATAGAGTGAAAAAAAAGCCCCGGGATCGGGGAAGGGGGAAAGCATGGAAGAGAGGACGATCGAGCCCTATCCTACGCTTGAAGAAATCGGAAGAGATCCGGAGACGCTGCGCATCGTCTCGCCCGCATACGCGGGGCGGGATGGGGAACTCACGGCGGTGCTGCAGTATGTGTACCAATCGATCATATTCGGCGAAGCGGGGGAAAATGCGATCTCGAGGCGGCTCATCGGCATCGCGGTCGAAGAGATGCATCACTTCGAGCTCTTCGGCAAGATGATCGCAAAATTGGGCGCGCCGCCCGTCTTTACCGCCTGTCCGCCCTATCCTGTGGGGTATTATTCCGCCTCGTGCGTCAATTATACGCGCGCTCCCCGCCAGATGATCTGTGCCGACATCTGCGCCGAGGAGAACGCCGTCGCGGCGTACGAGCGCATGCTCTGCCGCATCAAAAATCCGCCCGTCGCGGCGATGATCTCCCGCATCCTCGGGGATGAAAAGAGACATTTGGAGGAATTTAACCGCTTGCTCGCGGATCTATGACCTCTTAAATTCGGGCATGAATTTCCAATAGCGCACGGGCATGTAGCCCTTCATCTGTTTGAGCCGCTCCCGCGAGGGGATGTTCACGCTTTGGTAGTACCGCCGCCAGAGGCTCTGCCATTCCGCCTCGTCCGCAGAGAGGACGATCTCCGCCCGGTCGAGCGGCGCGACAAAGACGTGTTTCCCGTCATAGACCGCCGCTTTTTTGCGGGAGACGTCGTGCAGGACGAAGGGGTATCCGGGCAGCCGCGCGCGGAAGTGCGGAACGAGCAGGTCGACCACGTCGTGATCGGGGGAGAGGGGGGCATAGAGGGCGCCGCTCTCGCTCTCGAGAAAACGCACGAAGCCGTGCAGGCGGTGGATCTCGAAGGTCACGCGGCGGATGCATTCCATGGCGTCCGTCACCGCCGCCTCGGCGAGCATTTCCCGGACGGGGCGCCCCTGCTTTGCGAGGAATTTCAGGTAGCGGAAGGCGATCTGCTCCCGCTGCGCCTCGCCGCTCCGGAGGAGGTAGAAGAGGTCGTGCATGCAGTTCTTGTCGAGCTCCGTAAGCCGTTTTTCGACGCGCGCCGCCCGCTCCCGGTCGGCGGCGACGGGCACGGTCCGCTGCCCGAGCAGGAGCTGCGTCCGCGAGGAGCCGATGTAGGCCTCTTCGTCGTTGAATGCCATGAGGAAGGCGGTGAGGAACGCTTCCTTGCTACCGTCCGTAAAGTAGATCATAGCTCCCCCGTCAGCGCGCTGAGCGCCGTCTCGGGATCGGAGAAGAGGCTCAGCTGCATCGCATTCGTATTCCGCTCGCCCGCCGAAAGAAGTCCGCGCACGGCGAGCTCGTTTTTTGCGCCGTAGAACTTTCCGCCCGCCGTGATGAAATGGCGCGCCCGTTTGAGCACCACCCGCATGCGCTTGAGATGCTCGAAGGTCAGTTTGGTATATTTGCGCGCCTCGAGGATCTTCTGCGCGCTTCTCCCGCCGATCCCCGGCACGCGGAGGAGCGCTTCGAGGGGCGCCCGGTTGACCTCCACGGGAAAGAACTGCATGTTGCGCAGCGCCCAGGCGCACTTCGGATCGAGGTCGAGGGGGAGATTTTCGTCCTCCGGCGCGATCTCCTCGGCGGTGAACCCGTAAAAGCGCAGCAGCCAATCCGCCTGGTAGAGGCGGTGCTCACGGAGCTGCCCCGCGGGGAGTTCGGGCAGGAGGGAATCGTGTACGACGGGCACGTAGGAGGAATAATAGACCCGTTTGAGCCCCATCGCCCGGTACAGGCTCTGCGTCAGGCGGACGATCTGCCCGTCCGTCTCGGGGGAGGCGCCCACGATCATCTGCGTGGTCTGCCCCGCGGGGAGGAAATGCCCTTTGCGCTTCTCTTCGCGGAAGATCTGCTTCTCGTCCGCCAGCTTTCTCATGGGAAGGAGCAGGCTCTCCTTGCTCTTTTGCGGGGCGAGGAGCCTGAGGCTGCGCTCGGAGGGCAACTCGATGTTGTAACTCATGCGGTCGGCATAGGAGGCGGCCTCGCGGATGAGCCCCTCGTCCGCCCGCGGGATCCCCTTGATGTGGATGTAGCCGTGGAAGCGGTACTCCGTCCGCAGCAGCTTTGCGGTGCGGACAAGCCGCTCCATCGTGTAGTCGGGGTTCTTTTCGACCGCAGAGGAGAGGAAGAGCCCCTCGATGTAGTTCCGTTTGTAGAAGTCGATCGTGAGTTCCGCGATCTCCTCGGGCGTGGCGCTCGCGCGCGGGATGTCGAGGTCGAGACGGTTGGGGCAGTACCTGCAGTTGTACACGCAGTCGTTGCTCAAGAGGATCTTCAGCAGGGAGATGCAGCGCCCGTCGGGCGTGAAGGAATGGCAGCATCCCGACGCATAGCCGTTCCCGATGCCGCCTTCGTTTTTTCTTCCGCTCCCCGACGAGGAGCAGGATACGTCGTATTTTGCCCCTTCGGTGAGGATCTTGAGTCTCCTGTCGTCGATCATGCTGTGCTCCGCCCGCCCGAAACTTGCGGGAACGGCTCCATTGTAGCATAAACCGCGGCATATGTCAAACATTTGTTTGAAATTTTTCGAAAAAATTTACGTTGCAATGCGGGGACGGTTGTGCTATAATGATTTCACGGAACTTTCACACAATTATGAAACGCCCGTTAAGGAACGCGTGTATAATAGGGAGTATTAAGGAGGACGGGATGAAGATATTGATCGTAGACGATGAAGAGATGATCCGCGAGGTGCTCAAGGAGTACATCCTCTTCGAAGGCTGGGAGGCGGACGAGGCGCAGGACGGCATGGAGGCGGTCTATCAATGCCGCAAGGAGCACTACGACGTCATTCTGATGGACGTGATGATGCCCCGTCTCGACGGTTTTTCGGCAGTCAAGGAGATCCGCAAGTTTACGCAGACGCCGGTCATCATGCTCTCGGCGCGGGGAGAGGAGTATGACAAGCTCTTCGGCTTCGAGATCGGTTCGGACGACTATGTGACCAAGCCCTTCTCCCCCAAAGAGGTGATGGCGCGGATCCATGCCGTGATGAAGCGGGCGGCGGGCCCGGCGCAGAAGAAGGGCGAAAACTACGAATTTGAGGGGCTGAAGATCGACATGGCGGGGCGGAACGTATATGTGGACGGCGAACGCATCGAACTCACGCCCAAGGAATACGAGCTCTTGTTCTATTTCGTGCAGAACGAAGGGGTGGCGCTCACGCGCGAGCGGCTTCTGAACCAGGTCTGGG
>CANROI010000114.1 GCA_947632165.1 uncultured Clostridia bacterium | reverse complement strand
GACGAGAGCAAGCTCCGCTACGACCGCATCATCTCCATGACCGATGCCGATGTCGACGGCGCGCACATCCGCATTCTGCTTTTGACCTTCCTCTTCCGCTATATGCGCCCGCTGATCGAGCACGGGCACGTCTATTCCGCGAAGCCGCCGCTCTATAAGGCGAGCGTCAAGGGCAAGGAGGACGTGTACCTCTATTCCGAAGAGGAGAAGGTCCTCTTCGACGCCGCGAATAACAACAAGGTGGAGTATCAGCGCTATAAGGGGTTGGGCGAGATGAGCACGGAACAGCTCTGGAACACGACGATGAACCCCGCCACGCGCACGCTCATCAAGGTGAGCATGAAGGACGCGGTCGAGGCGGACCAGATGTTCTCCATCCTGATGGGGGAGAGCCCGGCGCTCAGGCGGAAGTTTATCGAAGAGAACGCTACATTGGTAACCGATTTGGACATCTGAATAGCGCAATAGAAAACTTGCCCACCCCTTGAGGAGGAGCATTGCTTTCTGTCAACGATTGATAATCGTTGACGCAATGCGACATGAGTGAGCGCATCAGAGGCGCGAACGGTGACCAAACACGGGTTTCTACCCGTGCGAGAAGGGTGGCGCGAGCGAAGCGAGCGACGGAAGGGGTGTAACAACAAGAAAAGTCCCGGTCGCTTTGTGGCAGTCGAGTTAAATAACGGACTTCCGACCAATCAATTATAGAAGGAATCAACATTATGGCAAAAAGAGAGACATCACCCGAACTCACCGAGGAGTTCAAGAAAACGCTCGCAATGACCAAGATCCTCGACATCGAGGTGGACGACGAGCTCAAGCGCTCCTTCATCGCCTATGCGATGGCGGTCAACAAGTCCCGCGCCATTCCCGATGTCAGGGACGGTCTGAAGCCCGTCCACCGCCGCATTCTCTATGCGATGCACGAAATGGGGCTCTATAACGACAAGGCGTACCGCAAGTGCGCGCGTATCGTCGGCGACGTCATGGGTAAATTCCACCCGCACGGCGACAGTTCGGTCTACGATGCACTCGTCCGTCTCGCGCAGGATTTCACGATCAACTTCCCGCTCGTGGACGGGCACGGCAACTTCGGCTCGGTGGACGGAGATCCGCCCGCCGCCATGCGTTACACCGAGGCGCGCCTTACAAAGCTCGCCGCGGAAATGCTCCGCGACCTCGACAAGGAGACGGTGGACTTCTTCCCCAACTTCGACGGGATCGAGATGGAGCCCGCCGTGCTACCCGCACGGTTCCCGAACCTGCTCGTCAACGGGTCGGACGGCATTGCCGTCGGCATGGCGACGAATATCCCGCCCCACAACCTCGCGGAGGTCATCGACGGCACGATCGCCATGATCGACAATCCCGAGATCACGGTCGATGAGCTCATGGATTACATTCCCGCGCCCGATTTTCCGACGGGCGGCGTCATCATGGGCCGCGGCGGCATCCGCAAGGCCTACCGCACCGGGCAGGGCAACATCGTCATCCGCTCGAAGTACGAGATCGAGGAGCACGGCACGGGCGCGAACGCGCGGAGCCGCATTGTCGTCACCGAGATCCCCTATCAGGTCAACAAGGCGCAGCTGATCGTTCAGATTGCCGACATGGTCAAGGATAAGCGCATCGAGGGGATCGCGGATATCCGCGACGAATCGGGCCGCGAGGGGCTGCGGATCGTGATCGACTGCAAGAAGGACGCCAACGCACAGGTCGTCCTCAACACGCTCTTTTTGCACACCAATCTGCAGGTCTCGGACGGGATCATTCTCCTCGCGCTCGTCGAAAACGGCACCGAGCCGCGCGTGCTCAACCTGCGGGAGATCTTGGGCTACTATCTCGATCATCAGAAGGAAGTCATCACGCGCCGAACGCGCTTCGAACTCGCCAAGACGGAGGAGCGCGCCCACATCGTGGAGGGGCTCGTTCTGGCGCTTGCCAACATCGACGAGGTCATCCGCATCATCAAGGAGTCGAAGGACAAGAACGACGCCTGCGACAAACTCATGGCGGCGTTCGAGCTCTCCGATAAGCAGGCCAACGCCATCCTCGAGATGCGCCTGCAGCGGCTCACCTCCCTCGAGGTGGAGAAGCTCAAAGAGGAGCTCGACGCCCTGCTCGCGACCATTGCGGACCTCAAGGACATCCTCGCGAACGAATCCCGCGTGCTCGGGATCATCCGCAGCGACCTCATCCAGATCAAGGCGAAGTATCCCTCCGAGCGCAAGACGGAGATCTCCGTCGACTACGGCAACATCGAGGACGAGGACCTCATCGACGAGGAGGACGTCGTTATCTCCATGACGCACGGCGGCTATATCAAGCGCTTCCCCGTCGCCGAATACCGCGCGCAGAACCGGGGCGGCGTGGGCGTCACGGGGCACCGCCCCAAGGAGGACGACTTCGTCGAGCAGATGTTCGTCTGCTCCACCCACATCCCCATTCTGCTGTTCAGCAATCTCGGGAAGGTCTACTCCGTCAAGGGATACGAGATCCCGGAGGCAAACAAACAGGCCCGCGGACGGGCGATCGTCAACATCGTTCAGCTCGGCACGGGCGAAAAGATCGCCGCCGTTTTGCCCGTCTATGAGAACGGGACGGGATACCTCGTGATGGCAACGAAGAACGGGCTCATCAAGAAGACGGCGACGAGCGAGTTCGAACGCATCATGCGGAGCGGCAAGATCGCGATCAAGATCAACGAGGGCGACGAGCTCATCTCCGTACAGTTTGCGCAGGACGGCGACGAGATCATCGTCGCGAGCCGCTTCGGCAAGTGCATCCGCTTTGCCGAGAGCGACGCCCGCCCGATGGGCAGGGATACGATGGGCGTGCGCGCGATCAACCTCGACGAAGGGGACCGCGTCGTGGATATGCTTGTCCTCAAGGAGGGGTTCGATATCCTCACCGTCTCCGAAAACGGCTACGGCAAGCGCACCGACCCCGAGGACTACCGCAAACAGACCCGCGCGGGCAAGGGGCTCAAGGCGGGCGTGTTCAACGAAAAGACGGGGCTCCTCGTCAACATGAAGCTGGTACGGGACGACCTCGACGTGATGATGGTCTCCTCGGCGGGGATCGTCATCCGCATGCACGGGGCGGATATCTCCCGGATCGGGCGGAACACCCGCGGCGTGCGGCTCATGAACCTGCGCGGCGGCACCGTCGCCACCGTGGCGATCACCGACCGCGACGACGAAGCGGAGACCGAGGTGCCCGAAGAGACGGCGGCGGATGTGCCCGTCGAGACGGAGCCCGACGAAGAATAACAAACGAGAACAGACAGCGCGGCGGGCAAAAGCCCGCCGCGCTGCCTGTTCCTCCCAATTCCTCCCAAGCGCTACTTGCGATCCTTCAGCCGGATCACGACCTCTTCGACCGACTCGCGCGCGTCGCGGAAGTCGAACCTGAGTTCGTTCACGTTCCCCACAGCCGCAGGCTCCCATGAAGCGCATCCCCTCACCCGCGGACAGTTCCGCTTCGCCTTGGGCAGAAGCCGCGGATGGGTGCACCGCCCGCAGTTCACGGGCAGATACGCCCCGCACGCCGCCTCATAGTGCCGCACGAAGAATTTGCAGTTGTAGCAGGTTTTTTCGGGGATCATGCCATCATTATACTGCACCGAATGGTGCAAAGTCAACTATTTTGCACCATTTGGTGCAAAATAGAGATATGGCAAGCGAATATATGGCGAATTTTGCGGAAAATCTGAAACTTCTGATCGGGGAGCAGTCCATCTACGAATTTTCCAAGCGGGTGGGAATCCCGCATCAGACGATCTTCCGGTATCTGAACGGCCAGCGGGAGATCTCGCTTGAAAATCTGTGCAAGATCGCGGATTATTTCAACGAGGAGATCGACTTTCTGCTCGGCAGAAAGAAGTATTGACCGCGGCCCGCGGGCGGAAAAGTCTGTCGGGCGCATAGGTTCCCCCTCGGGCGGCGATAATTTTTTCGGCGCGGGGGTTGCGTTTTGCGGAAAAAAATGGTATAATCGTCAATAATCTCTGAGATCAAGCGGCATATGGCGCCGCGCGGGAGGCTTATGGCAATCGGGAAGAACAAAAACGGAAAGGAAAGGATCGCGCTTACGCCGGGCTTTCCCAAATATGTGGGGTATATCGACTGCGCGCTGTCGACGCCCGTGAGCGTCCGCGTCAAGAACAACATGGGGGAGAGCGCGGAGCTAAAGATCTCCATTTTCGACGAGAGCGGGCTCACCGTGCCCTACGAAGCGCCCTGTTCGGTCCCCTACGAGAGTTCGGTGGAGCTCTCGGCGAGCGGGATCTTTTCGCCGCTGTTCCTTGCGGAAAACAGCGAATCCAGACAGATCCCCGTCACGGTCGTCGCGGCGGGGGAGGGCAAGGAGCTCTGCCGTGCGACGGAGGCCGTCACGGTCCTTCCCTACGACGTCTGGGAGGGCATGGAGGGGAACGCGGAGCGGCTCGCCTGCTTTGTGCGCCCCCGCCTTTCCGACTGCAGCCGCGTGCTCGAGGAAGCGGGCAAGAAGCTCAAAAAATGGCTGAACGATACGGAGCTCTTCGGCTACGTCGGTTCGGATAAGAACACGGTGCGGCAGATTGCGGCGGCGGTCTTTGCCGCGATCAAGAGTTTTTCCGTGGAGAAGGCGGAGGAGACCGATCTTTCGCTGCCTGTGGCGGCTGCCGCCGCAGAGCCCATTCTCGGGAGCCGCCGCGCAAGCGAGCTGCAGCTCGCCGTGTTCGCCGCGGCCTGCCTCGAGGCGGCGCATCTTCATCCCGTGCTCGCCGTCGGCAAGGGCGCCGTCGGCGTGGGCGTGTGGCTGTATGACAGCTGTTTTCTCGATACCGTCACCGACGACTGCGATATCGTAGGCAAATACATCGCGGAGGGGATCAACAACTTAAGTTTCTTCGACGCGGACGATCTGTTCTCCCTCAAAAGCGTGGCATTCACCCCTTCGGAGGCGCATTTCGCGCAGAAGCTGAAGGCGGGGTATTACGAATACTTTGTGGATATCCGCCG
>CANROI010000113.1 GCA_947632165.1 uncultured Clostridia bacterium | reverse complement strand
TCCGTTGCTTTTTATTCGTTCGGCTGCTTGGGTTCGTCGCCCGCTTCGCCCTCTTCGGAGCCGCCCTCTGCCTCGGGCGCTTCCCCGGCCTCTTCGGGCTCGGCCTCTTCGACCTCGTCGGCGGGCTGCGTCTTCTCCTCTTCGGCGTAGACGTCCACGCTCTTGTCGTCCGTCGTATCGACGTACATCTTCTCCTCTTCGGGCGCTTCCTCCTGCTTGCGGGAACGGAGCACGAAGTAGATCCCGACGCCGATGGCCGCGACCACCAGCCCGATGCCGACGCCGATGAGCACCCACGCCCAGGTGGGAAGCCCTTCGGGCTCTTCTTCGGCGGGAGCGGTGTAATGCTCGAGCGCGCCCTTCCAATAGGTATCGACGGATTCCGCATCCGCTTCGCTCTTCTTGCCGATCTCGGTCACAAAATAGCTGCGGGTGTTGTATTCCTTATATTCCGCCGCGTCCCCTTCGCCCTTGGTATAGGCGAGGAAGGCCTGATAGTCGTCTTCGCTGTAGAGATAGTCGTCCGCCTTGCCCGCGTCCTTCGCCTCCTGCAGGTTCTCGTCGAGCGCCGCGGTATTGCCCACATAGAAGTAGTAGCGGACCGCCGTTGCGAGCTTGGTGTTGGAGTTGCTCTGCAGGTCGGCGATGTAGCCCTCGTCGCCGAGAATCGCGTCGTACTTCTCGTTGAGCGCCTTGAGCTCTTCGCCGCTCAGGAGCTTGCCGCTCGCGTTCTTGAGGCTGAGCACCGACACATAGTTGTAAGAGGCGGTGCCGATCGTCTCCGCGTCCGCATAGAAGAGGAGGTTATCGATGATCTCGAAGGGATACCACGAACGCGCGTGCTCGATCTCGAGGAGCTGCTGGGGACGGAAGGGTTTGGTCTCGTCGTAGTTGAGGGACTTGTAGTCCTCCGCCGTGCCGTTGTAAGCGATGCGGTAGATGTTGTTTCCGCCCGTCCCCGAGCGGGTGAAGTAGACGTAGTCGTAAACGGAGTCGGACTCCCGGTCGAGCATGGAGAGCGTTGCGCCGTTTGCGTCTCTCGTGAGGAGCGTCGTCTCCGCCATTCCCGTGTCGTCGGTGACGTCCGCGCGGAAGATGGAGTTGTTGCTCACATAGAGATAGTGATGCCCCTCGTCGTCGAGGTAGAAGAGCGCCGTCGTGCTCGCGTTGGTGGTGTCCTGCGCAACGACGTCGAGATATTCCTTCCCGTTGCCGTTGATGGAGTTCCAGCTGCTGCTCTCGAGCTCGCTTTCGGACAGATAGTACAGCCAGCCGCCCTCGCCGACGGTGCCCGTCTGGGCGATGTCGGAACGGGTGAAGTAGATGCCGCCGTTCTGATAGGATTGGAGCGTGTAGGAATAACCGATGGGCGTTCCGGGCGTGACGCCGCTCGTGAGGTCGTGCGTGAATTGGGTGGGATCGCCCGTGAACGAGGCGCCGATGCCGTCGAGCACGATCTCGCCGAGGTTGGTGTAGGGCTCCTCGTTGTCATGCTCGTCGAGATAGTCCTGCCGGTAGCTGTACTCATAGGGCGCTTCCGTCGTTTCGACGGAGACGCGGTAGATCTGGTTGTAACTGCGTTCGACTGCGCCGTCCTCTACGTCGATCTGCGCCGTGACGGGCATCGTGTAGTAGACGTATTTTTGGGTCTTGTCCAAACTGTCGAACACATAGGTGCCGCCCGCCGCCAGCGTGGTATCGGTGCCGTTCGAGGTATTGTAGGAGTGCAGCTCCTCGTTGTTGACATACACGAGGTAGACCGTGCCGTCCACTTCGATATAGCGGTAAGTCGTCGCGCTGTCGGACACATTGAAGTAGCTCTTGATATGATTGCCGTTGAGGTCGGCGCTCTTGTAGTCGAGATAGTCGCTCTGAATGGCGCCCTGCAGGTTCTTGACGGTGCTGGGCGTCGCATAATACACGCGGTCGCCATAGACATAGATGCCCGAAGTGTAGTCCGCGCTCACCATGAGGGAGGGGATGACGGTCTCCGCCGTGTTCTTCTTGCTCTCGATGTCCGATTTCTTGATCCGCATGAGCGCGGCCTTGACGGGCGTGCCGTAGGTGTTGTCTGCGGAGCTCGCTTCCACGCCGTTGATGAAATAGACGTAATCGCCTTTGGTGACGACGAAGCCGCCGTTGGATCCCTCGCTATCCGATCCCGAGGGGCCGCCCGTGGGCGGAGTGAACCCGCCGCCGCATGCGGCAAGCGAGATTGCGCCGAGCGTTAACGCGCCCGCCGTGAAAACTGTCATAACTTTCTTCAGCATTTTACGCATAAGACGTTTCCTTCATCTTGTCGATCATTTCTTGTTCTAACGACACTATTCCAATTATATACTAAATTAAGCCTTTTTGCAATCAAAAACAAATGTCACTTGTATTTTTCTTTGAGAAATTTTGCATTCGGAGGTGATTTTCGTGGAAAAATTCGGAATTTTTGAGCTTTTGGACGCGCTGTCGGCGCTCACGGCGCAGGAAAACGCGCCCGCGGAGAAGGCGACCCCCTCCCCCGAGGACGCCGCCTACCGTCCGCCCGCCTACGGCGCCGCGGAACCCGCCGCGCCTGCCGCGCCCCAAAGCGCGGACGGAGCGGGAAGCGAGCGCACGCCCTCCCCGGACCGGGCGGCGCTCTCGGAATTCTATGCCCGCCACGAAGAGATCGCAAAGAAGACGCGGAAAAAATAGCCCGTCCCCAAAAAAAGCCGACCGCGTTCGCGGTCGGCTTCGGAATTATCTCTTCGAGAACTGAGGTGCTCTGCGCGCCTTTTTGAGGCCGTACTTCTTTCTTTCCTTGACCCGGGGGTCGCGGGTGAGAAAGCCTGCCTTTTTGAGTGCGGGGCGGGTTTCGGGCTCCGCTTCGAGAAGGGCCCTTGAAATGCCGAGGCGGATGGCGCCCGCCTGACCCGTGTAGCCGCCGCCGACGACGTTCACGAAAATGTCGTACTTGCCTTCGGCGCCGACCTCTGCAAGAGGCTGCTTGACGATGTATTGCGTTGTGCCCTGCGGGAAGTAATCCGCGAGCGCTCTGTCGTTGATGATGATCTCACCGGTGCCGGAGGGAATGAGACGGACGCGGGCAATCGCCTTCTTTCTGCGACCGGTTCCCCAGTATTGCAACTTCTTCTTCAAATTTGCTTTCGCCATTTCAATACCTCTACACCATTAAAATAATTTCAACTCTTCGGGCTTCTGTGCGGCATGATTGTGTTCCGCGCCCTTGTAAACTCTGAGCTTTTTGATCATCTGCCTGCCGAGGGAATTCTTGGGGAGCATCCCCTTCACGGCCTCGTAAACGGCGAGGTCGCTGCGCTCCGCCATGAGCTTGCCGTAAGCAATCTCCTTGAGCCCTCCGATGTAACCCGTATGATAGCGGTAGAACTTGTTCTCGAGCTTTTTGCCCGTGAGAACGACCTTGTCGCTGTTGATCACGATCACGAAATCGCCCGTGTCGACGTTGGGGGTGAAGGTGGGCTTGTTTTTGCCGCGCAAAACGGACGCGACCTTGGATGCCAATCTTCCGAGGGGCAGCCCGTCTGCGTCTACGACGTACCACTTTCTCTCAACCGTCTGAGCGTTTGCCATATAGGTTTTCATATCCGTACTCCTTGATTCCTTGCCGATATCCTTGTTAACCTGTAACATTCGGTAAAAACGGGGCGCTTTGCCGATTTACTCCTTCATTATAAGCAATCAACGGGGTATCGTCAAGCTGTTTTGAGTTTCAAAATCAAGATTTTTTCGGAAAAAACAAAAAAATTTTTGCCATGCCGCCCGCGTTTTGTCCGCGTTTTTCCTCTTTTGCGCATCGAAAAAGGCGGCCGCCGCGCCCGAGCGGGGCGCGGCGGCCGCAACCTTCGGCCTTGGCCTGCATCTTAAGTCATTCGAGGACGGCTTTGATCCTTCTCACGCCTGCGGAGGAGGACTGCTCCTTCTGGATCCTGAAATGTCCCAGAACGCCCGTGTGCTCGACGTGCGGGCCTCCGCACATTTCCTTGGAGAAATCGCCGATCGAATAGGTCTTGACGACTTCGCCGTACTTGCTGTCGAACACGCCGACGAACTGCTCTTTTCTCGCCTCTTCAAGGCTCATTTCCTTATATACAACGGGCAGATCCTCTTGGATCTTCTCGTTGACGAGGTCCTCGACCGCCTTCACTTCCTCGGGCGTCATGGCGCGCTCGAAGTTGAAGTCGAAGCGCATGCGCTCGTCGGTGATGTTGGAGCCCTTCTGATTGCAGTCGGGCGAGAGCACGACCTTGAGCGCGGCATTGAGCAGGTGGGTCGCGGTGTGATACTTCACCGCCGCCTCGCTGTGGCTCTCGAGGCCGCCCTTTGCCTCGCCCTTCTGAATGACGCGGCTCTTCTCCTGATGTTCCTTGAACGCCGCTTCGAAGCCGGCCTTGTCGACCGTGAGCCCCCGCTCCGCGGCGAGCTCTTCGGTGAGTTCGAGCGGGAAGCCGTAAGTATCATAGAGGCGGAACGCCGCCTTGCCGCCGATGACCGTCTCGGGGACGTAATCGGGGTTGCTCTTTGCCATAAATTCGTTCTTGCGCTCGAGCCCCGAAACGCACTTTTCGAACTCCTTCATGCCCGTCGTGAGCGTCGTCTCGAAGCGCTCGCATTCCTTCTTGATCTCATCAAGAATATAATTTTCCCTCTCTCTGAGGAGGGGATACGCCTCGTCGTAGACCCGTTCGATGTAGATCTTCGCGACGTTTAAGAGCAGTTCGGTGGAGACGCCGAGCTGGCGGCAATAGCGGATGGCGCGGCGCATGATGCGCCTCAAGATATAGCCCGCGCCCGTGTTGGAGGGCAGCACGCCCGTCGCGTCGCCGATGAGCATGACGGTCGTGCGCGTGTGGTCGGCGATGATGCGCATGGCGCGGCGGTCCTCGCCGCCGTCGTCGTACTTCTTGCCCGATTCCCGCTCGATCTCGGCGATGACCTCGGTGAAGAGGTCGGTCTTGTAGGCGTCGTGGAGCCCGTTCAGGAAGAGCAACATGCGGTCGAAGCCGAAGCCCGTGTCGACGTTCTTGTTCTCGAGGGGCGTATAGCCGTTTTCGAGCTTTTTGTACTGCATGTAGACGTCGTTGCCGATCTCCACATAGTCGTCGGGGAA
>CANROI010000112.1 GCA_947632165.1 uncultured Clostridia bacterium | reverse complement strand
GGAGCTTGCCCGGTTGAATGAGATCGAAAACGCAAAAATCGCCTGCGCGAAGAAGTTGTGCAGTCAGATGTTCGAAGGCGACGTCCGCTTTGAGTGCGTCTCGAGCTACGACGATCTGCTGCACAAAATGGCGGCTTCCCGAGCGAATGCGCAGGAAACGGAGACCGGATAAAACCGAAAAAATTTTCCGGAATTCATCACAAAATATTTACTTTTTCAACAGTGTATGCTATAATGTTCCCCGTGGGAATACAAGGAAATTACGAAAAAAGGAGGGGAAAGAGCCACATGAAAACCAAGAGAGCGCACTTTTTGATCGTTGGCGGTCTTTTTATGTTGTTTCTGTGCGTAGTGGTCTTTTCCTCTATGACGATCCTCATGAACGGAATGGGGAAGGATGCGATCAGCGATTTCGGTGTCATGCACATGGCAGGCATGAGCGAACAGGTCGCCGCCCACTTCGGCACGACGTTCGAATTGCGTCTGTCGCAGGTGAGCGCGCTCGCGGACTCCGTGCCGGCGGAGAGCGGTCTCCGTCCCGAGGCAAAGCGCCGCGTCCTCATTCAGAATGCGCGGTCGCGGCTTCTGGATTATCTCGCGCTCTGCGCCCCAGACGGCTCCTTCGAGATGCTCTACGGCTATGAGATCGAGGCGGATGACCCGGAGGAATTTTTGAGCGCGATCAAAAGCGGGGATTCGTTTATGGCTCCGGGCAAGGACCGAAACGGAGAGCGCGTGATCCTCATGGCAACGCCCGCCGTCTGCCCCATGACGAGCGGAGAGGACAGCGTCGCTCTCATTGCCGCACTGCCCGTCAGTTATATCAGCGATACGCTCACAATGACCACGGGCAATACGTATTATTTCATCATCAGGCCGAGCGGTGAGTTCATCATCACCGGCAATATGGAAGTAGACGATGCGGACTATTTCAGCCGCGTCAGGGACAAATACCGGATCACGGGAAAGGACAACGAGACGTTCCTCACCGAGATCCGCGCCCAAATGAAGGCAGGCGACGATTTTTCCACCGAGTTCTTTATCGACGGCGACAGGAGATTTCTCTTCGGCACGAGTCTGCCCTATTCCGATTGGTATCTGCTGCTCTTCTTGCCCTTCAATCAGCTCGATGCGACCGTGAACAGCTTGGGCGCCGCCTGGAGCTGGACCGCGCTCTCAAGCTGTTTCATCATTCTTGCCGCGTTCGGCGTGATGTTCGCCTTCTATTTCCGCTTTACGCGCAGACAGATGCGCGAGCTCGAGGAGGCGCGCCGTGCGGCAGTGAATGCGAACAAGGCAAAGAGTGAGTTCCTCTCCAACATGAGCCACGATATCCGCACGCCCATGAACGGCATCGTCGGCATGACTGCAATCGCGAGCGCAAATCTGAACAATCCCGCGCAGGTGCAGAGCTGCCTCAAGAAGATCGAACTTTCGAGCCGCCATTTGCTCGGGCTCATCAACGACGTCCTCGATATGTCCAAGATCGAGAGCGGCAAGCTGGAACTGCATCCCGATAAAATGTCTCTCTCGGAGGCATTGCAGAGCATTGTGAACATTGTCCAGCCGCAGGCGAACAACAAAGGGCACAAGTTCAACGTCTATATCTTCGATATCTCATCCGAATTTGTCTATTGCGACAGCGTGCGGTTCAGCCAGATCATGCTCAACCTGCTCGGGAACGCGATAAAGTTCACGCCCGACGGCGGCGTGATCGACATCGTGTGCCGCGAAGATCCCTCTCCCAAGGGCAACGACTATCTGCGCGTGCATCTGCGCGTGAAGGATACGGGCATCGGCATGACGGATGAGTTCCAGAAGCACATCTTCGACGCGTTCTCCCGGGAAGACAGCGGCCGTGTGCAGAAGACGGAGGGCTCCGGGCTCGGCATGGCGATCACAAAGTATCTTGTGGACGCAATGGAGGGCACGATCGAAGTCAAGAGCAAACTCAACCGAGGGACGGAGTTTCACGTCACGCTCGATTTAAGACGTGCGGAAGAGGAGAACCCGCCGAGCCTACCCGCATGGGATATCCTCGTTGCAGAACGCAACGAACTGCTCTCCGAAAGTGCCCTTTCGGTTCTGCAGTCTCTCGGTTGCCATGCAGAGCGCGCACCCGATGCGGCCTCGGCGCTCCGGAAGATCCAAGAGCGGCACGGCTCCCGAAAAGATTATCAATTCGTCCTGCTCGGGGAGCTCGAGGGGACGGAAAACTTTGCGTTTGCGAACGAGATCCGCGAGGCCGCGGAAGGGAAGAGCACGGTCTTGCTGTTCGGCGCGTACGAGTGGGAAGAAGTCGGGGATAAGGCGAGATCCGCAGGGATCTCGGGCGTCATCTCAACGCCGCTCTTCAGGGGGAATCTCTGCTCCGAGCTGAAGCGCGCTTCCGAAGGCACGGAAGTTGAGGCCGGGGATACGAAAAACCGGGCCGACTTCCACGGCAAGCGCGTGCTGCTCGCCGAAGACAACGATCTGAACCGCGAGATTGCCGAGGAGCTTCTCTCGGAGATCGGCCTTCAGATCGAGCATGCGGCAGACGGAAAGATCTGTGCCGAAATGTTCGAGCGTTCTCCCGTCGGTTGGTACGATGTGATTCTGATGGATATCCGCATGCCCGTGATGAACGGCTATGAGTCGACGCGGGCGATCCGTGCGATGGACCGTACGGATGCAAAGACGATCCCCATTATTGCGATGAGTGCAGACGCCTTCTCCGACGATGTAAAGCGCTGCCTCGAATGCGGCATGAATGCGCATGCCGCCAAACCCATCGACATGGATGTCCTGTCGCAAATTCTCGAAAAATATCTCGGCGCCTGAGCCCAAGGAGGGGAAGATGAAAAGAATATTTGCGTTGATTGCGCTCTGTGCGTTACTTCTCTTTTCCGCATGCGCACCGAATCCCGACGGCCCCACAAACGGCGGAGGCGAGGCGGAGACGGTGGAGCTCACGCTCTGGACCTATCCCATCGGCGGTTGGGCGAACAAGGGCACGGTGTCCTCCCTTTTGACCTCCTTCCACAGGGATCATCCGGATATCCATATCAATGTCACCGCGATCGACTATGTAACGGGGGACTCGGTCGTCGAGAAGGCGATAGCAGATAACGCGCTGCCCGATCTGATCTTCGAAGGCCCGGAGCGGCTTGTCGCAAATTGGGGCGCCCGCGGGCGGATGGTCGATATCCGTGACCTCTGGGAAGGGGAGAAGGACATCTACGAGAGCGTTCGCGCCGCCTGTCACGACAGCAACGGGAACTACTATGTCTACCCGCTCTGCATGACGACCCATTGCATGGCGATCAACCGCGATCTCTTCGAAAAGGCGGACGCATGGCAATATATCGATGAGGAAACACATACCTGGTCGACCCAAAACTTCATCGACGCAGTCAAAAAACTGCGGGCCTACGGCATAGAGCGGGTCGGAGCCGTCTATTGCGGCGGGCAGGGCGGCGATCAGGGCACCCGTGCGCTTGTGAACAACCTCTATGGCGGCACGTTCACCAACGAGGAGCACACACAATACACCGTGAACAGTGAAGAAAATATCCGCGCGCTCGAGCTTCTCAAGTCGCTGGACGGGATCGTTTTCGATGACAGTCTGTTGGGCGCCGACGAAATCGCCGAATTTGCCGCAGGGAATCTTGCGATGGCATTCTGTTGGAACAGCGCAATCGAGGTCACCCAGACGATCAGCGGGAACCTCGACTTTGATGTGTTTCCGATGGCATTCCCGACGGAGGAGGGCGACCCCGCGCTCCAGGGCGGTATCTGGGGCTTCGGCATCTTCGACAACGGCGACGAGACGCGTATCCGGGCCGCCAAGACGTTCATCCGCTATATGACGTCGGTCGGCAAGAGCAACGAACGCGCCGTGATCGCAACCGACTATTTCCCGGTGCGCGATCTCGACCACAATCTCTATGAGAACGACACGCTGATGAGCGAATACGGGGAGTTTCGCAAATATCTCGGCGACTACTATCAGGTGACGCGAGGCTGGGCGGGGGCACGCACCGCATGGTGGAACATGCTGAAGAAGATCGGCGAAGGGGAGGAAGTCAAAGATGCGGTCGCCGCGTTTACGGCAGCCGTAAACACTTAGAGCGCTTTCCCCGTTTGGGGGCGAAAGTCATCATAAGATCAAGAGGGGCATACAATGTGTTATGAACCCTCTTTTTATGTTAAAAGAGCTTTTTTTGCGCGCTTTTCAGCGAAAATGGATCGTGCTCTGCCTGTTTTTGCTGCTTTTGTCAAGTACTATGTGTGGCATAGTATTCATCAAGACCCCCACATTCTATGAATATCAGCTGCGGATCTGCGATCGTTTTTTGGATCGTGTGTGCTATTCCGATCGCAGCGTCTTTCTCATTTTTATCGAGCGCACGGCAGGCTGCGCGTTGCTCTTATTTCTGGTGCTTATAGGGGGAGTTCATCCGGCCGCGCTCGCCTTATCCGCAATGGTGATGGCATTCAGGGGATATACATTCGGCGGTACGGTCGCCATCCTGTTTTCCGTCTATGGGATGTCGGGCGCGATCGTCGCGTTTGCGCTCTACATTCCCATCCGGATTTTGGCCGACGGTGTTCTGCTGCTTGCCGCGGCGGTCTCTTTTTCGCGCGCTTTCTGTTTTCGTTTTTGTGCGGGCGATATAAAGGAACTGCTGGCCGATTTTTTGCTCCTTTCGGTGCTGATTCTTATGATCTGTTTGCTCGAAGCTGTCTTGCTTGCCGCGCTGTTCCATCCGCTCGGGAATCTCCTCTGAAGTCGCGTCGGCGATATTTCCGAGCGAGTTTTTTCGGATCGGTGTATTTTTTGTAAAATCACACAAGCTGTTTGTATGAAAAAATTTATGATTGCGGCGCTTGCTTTGGCAATGGCGTTTGCGCCGTTTGGATCTGAACAGACAAATGCGGAGGAGCTTGCCGAATGCAAGGCTGCCTATCTCTGCGATTACGAGAGTGGAACCGTTTGTTATGCAAAAAACGAGATGGAGCGTCTGCCGATTGCAAGCATGTGCAAGATCATGACCTTGTTATTGAGTTTTGAGGCGGCAGACAGCGGCGCGCTCTCCTATGATGAACTTGTTCCCGTCAGCGATCATGCCTCCGGAATGGGCGGCTCGCAAGTTTTCCTCGGCAGCAATCTCTCTTATCCCG
>CANROI010000111.1 GCA_947632165.1 uncultured Clostridia bacterium | reverse complement strand
CGGAAGGCGATCAGCCAGAACAGCAGCCATGCGGCGCCGATCCCCGCGAGGGAGAGGAGCGCGCGGTAGGCATAGGGATTGCCTGCGCAGACGAAGAGCAGGAGGTCGAACCCGGACAGGGCGTAGACCGCGGCGCCCAGCCCGAACGCGATGAGGATCGCACAGCAGAGGAGCGTTGTAAGTTTCATACAGGCAGTATGCGCCGCCGCGGGCCTTTTTATCGGCATTTGAAAGCGGGCGCCCCGAAAACGGGGCGCCCGCAAGTTTATCGGGTGCGTCTACAGGATATTTTCGAGCAGCAATTTGTCGAAATCGGGCTTCTCCATGAAGTCGGACGGGCGAAAGACGACGTGGTTGAACTTCGCATATTGGAAGATGTGCGTCTTCAGAAGGACGGGCGTGGAGATATCCAGCTCGGTGCAGATGTCGGAGAGGTAGCGGAAGAATTCGCCGTAAGAGAAGCGCTCTTCGCGCGCGTAGGTCAGTTCACGCACGATCTTTCCTTCCCTCATCACTTTTGCCCAAATGCGAAACATACCTCTATTTTACTCCTCGTGCCCGGAAAAAGCAACCGTTCGGGCATAAAATTTTTCGAAAAGCGGGTAAGTAGTTGACAAAGCGCCCCAAACCCGCTATAATAGGGGCATGGTCATAGGGCGCCGTGATTTCCCGCCGTTTGGGGAGATCACGGTCATCTTATAATCTTAAAATCGGGATAGACGCGCATTTGAGCGCGCTTGAAAAGAGGTTCCATTATGGCAGATCAGTTTTATATGACGCAGGAAGGCTACGAGGCGGCGAAGAAGCAGCTCGAGTATCTTCAGACGGTGAAACGTGCGGAGATCGTCAGCCGCATTGCGGAGGCGCGCAGCCACGGCGACCTCTCCGAGAACGCCGAATACGACGCCGCCCGCAACGAACAGGCGGCGAACGAGGGCGAGATCGCCGAGCTCGATTACAAAGTCAAGAACGCGGTCATCATCGAGGAGACGGACGACAATTCCACCGTCCACATCGGCTCGAAGGTCCTCGTGCGCGACTTCGACCTCGAAGAGGACGTCGAGTACACCATCATGGGAACGACGGAAGTCGATCCGATGAACAACATCATCTCCAACGAATCCCCCGTCGGCGCGGCGCTTCTGAAGCACAAGAAGGGCGACGTCGTCACGATCAAGGCGCCCGACGGCGAATATGAACTGAAGATTCTCAAGATCGACTGAGGTAACTATGGAAGAAAAGATCATCGCAGAGGAAGAAGCGCTCGCCGAACAGGCGCGGATCCGCCGCGAAAAGCTCAATAAATTCATCACAGAGGGCAACAACCCCTACGAAAAGACGAAATATGCCGTCACGGCGGATTCCGCCTCCGTCAAGGGGAATTTCGAACAGCTCGAGGGCAAGGAAGTCTCGGTGGCGGGGCGGCTCATGTCCCGCCGCATCATGGGGAAGGCGTCTTTTTCGCACATCTCCGACCGCTATGGCCAGCTCCAGATCTATGTGACCCGCCAGGACGTGGGCGAAGATACCTATGCCGCCTATAAAAAGGACTACGACATCGGCGACATCGTCGGGGTGCGCGGGTTTGTGTTCAAGACCCAGACGGGGGAGATCTCCGTCCATGCGACCCATCTCGAGATGCTCTCGAAGGCCCTGCTGCCCCTGCCCGAAAAGTACAACGGGCTCCAGAACATCGACATGAAATACCGTCTGCGCCACGTCGATCTCATCATGAACCAGGACGTGCGCGACACCTTCTTCAAGCGGGCGAAGATCATCAAGGCGATCCGCGACTTCCTCGACGCGCGCGGCTTCCTCGAGGCGGATACCCCCATCCTTCTGCCCCTCGAGATCGGCGCCGACGCCCGCCCGTTCAAGACCCATCACAACGCGCTCGACCTCGACATGTACCTTCGGATCGAGACGGAGCTCTATCTGAAGCGGCTCATCGTAGGCGGCTTCGAAAAAGTGTATGAGATGGGGCGCATTTTCCGCAACGAGGGCATGGACGCCAAGCACAATCCCGAATTTACCACGGTCGAGATCTATCAGGCATACGTCGATTACCGCGAGGTCATGGACTTTGTCGAGGAACTCTACCGCCATGTCGCCACAGAGGCGCTCGGCTCCCTTCGGTTCACCTATCAGGGCGTGGAGCTCGACTTCTCGAAGTGGGAGCGCCTGACGATGGTCGAGGCCGTGAAGAAGTACTCGGGCGTCGACTTCTCCGCCGTCGGCTCGGACGAAGAGGCGCGCACGCTCGCCCGGGAGAAGGGTGTCACGCTCGAGAAGGGCAAGGACACCAAGGGGCACGTCCTTGCGGAGTTCTTCGACGCGTTCGTCGAAGATAAACTCATCCAGCCCACCTTTATCTATGACTATCCCGTGGAGATCTCCCCGCTCGCAAAGCGCAAGCCGGAGGATCCCACGATGTGCGAACGCTTCGAATACTTTATGATGGGCATGGAGATGGGCAACGCGTTCTCCGAACTCAACGACCCCATCGACCAGAAGAAGCGCATGGAGGAACAGGCCGCAAAGAAGCGCGCCGCGGGCGCGAATGCGCAGGTCGACGAAGATTTCATCGACGCGCTCGAACACGGCATGCCGCCCACGGGCGGTTTGGGGTTAGGCGTCGACCGCCTCGTGATGCTGCTCACCGACAGCCCCACGATCCGCGACGTACTGCTCTTCCCCACCATGAAGCCCAAGAAGTGAGTTCATGAAACTTCACATCGCGGAGATGCTCTCGAAAAAGAGAGGGCGGCACATCTCGTTTCACACCCCGGGGCACAAGCGCGCGGGGGGAGATATTACGGAGCTGAGCTATTCGGACAACCTCTATTCCCCGCACGGTGCGATCGCGCGGGCGGAGGAGGATATCGCCCGTCTTTCGGGCGCGGCGCGCAGCTTTCTCCTCACCGACGGCAGCACTTCCGGGGTGTTTTCGATGATCTACTGCCTCAAGGCGGCGGGCGGATCCGCGCTTGCGCTCCCGGCGTTTTCCCACCCCAGCGCATGGCACGCCTGCGAGGTGATGGGGCTGAAAACCGTCCCCATCCCCCAAAAATCGGCCTACGGGCTCCCCTTGCCCCCCTCGGAGGAAGAGGTCGCCCGCGCGCTCGGCCGTGCGGACGCGCTCCTTCTCACCTCGCCCGACTATTACGGCTTTTTCCCCGATCTTGCGGGCGCAAAGGCGCTCTGCACGGCGGCGGGGAAGCCGCTTCTGATCGACGGCGCGCACGGCGGACATCTCCGCTTCGAGCCGGCGCTCTATGCGGGGAGCTATGCCGACCTGTGGGTAGACGGCGTGCACAAATCGCTGCCCGCGTTCACGCAGGGCGCGGTCGTCTCGGCAAAGGCGGAGAATTGGGCGCGCCTTCTTGCGGAGGGCGTCCGACGGTTCCGCACCACTTCGCCCTCCTATCCCATCATGGCGAGTGTCGAATATGCCGTAAAATATCCCCGCAACTTAAAGATCGAAGCGGCGGCGGAGCGCTTCAAACAAGCGCATTGCTGCGCCGCAAATCCCGATTGGACGAAGCTCCTCGTTCCCTTCGGTGCGCGCGGGGAAGAGGCGCAGCGCAATCTCGAGGCGCACGGCGTATATCCCGAATTTAACGACGGAAACTATCTGATGTTCTATCTCTCCCCCTGCACCAAGGCGGGGGAGCTGAAGTTGCTCGGACGGCTGCTCGACCGGCTGCCCCGCGGCGAGGTCGCTCCGTCCGCACCCGTCGGCGCCATCCCCATCTATTCGGAGGGAACGTGAAAGAACTGCTTCGCTCGACAATCGCATACCGCGCGATCAAGGCGGAGAGCGCGCGCGGGGAGCATTCCCATGCGTCGCTCGTCGTCTTCCCGGACGGAGTGTATCTGCGCGCCCTGCTGAAGGAGTGCGCCAAGGCCTATTTCGGCGCGGAGGACGGTTCGCGCACGGCGGAGCTCATCGATCTCGAGCTGTACAGCGACTGTCTGTTCTTCCCCTCGGCGGAGGGCAAGCTGACGGCGGAAGATTGCGCGCGCATTGTCGAAGAGGGGCTGCTGCGGCCCGTGGAGGGGGAGCGGAAGCTGTTCGTGCTCGACCGGTTCCATACGGCGACGCCGCTCATCCAGAACAAGCTGTTGAAATTGCTCGAGGAGCCGCCCGCGGGCGTGGGCTTCCTCCTCGGGGCGGAGGCGGAGTTTCCCGTCCTTCCGACCGTGCTCTCCCGCGTCAAAAAGTATCATTTGTCCCCGTTTTCGGAGGAGGAGATCGCCCGCGCGCTCGCCCGCGCATATCCCGCGGCGGAGAATGCCGCGCAATGCGCCGCCGCAAGCGGCGGGATCTATTCGGTCGCGGAGACGCTGCTCTCGGGCGGCGGGGAGGAGTTCCGTCTTGCCGAGGAATTTCTGTCCCTCAGGGAGCCGGAGCGCTTCTGCCGCGAGGCGGGGGAGCGCAAGAACAAGCGGGAGCTGCTCTCGGCGATCGGGAGCCTCTTGCGGGAGATGCTCTTCTGTGCGGCGGGGCAGCCGGGGCGCGGCGCCGCGGCGGCGCTCGCAAAATCGTACCCCATGGGCGCGATCATCGCCGCGCTGGAGCTCGTCTTCGAGGCGGAAAAAGAGATTCAGTTCAACGCCAATTTCGCAAGCTGTCTGTATAAGCTCGCCCTGGGCGTAAAGGAGGAAAGAGAGAAATGGCAAAGGTTGTCGTGATCAAATTCAAGGGGAATTGCAAGCCCTACTATTTCAGCGCGGGCGAGCTCAAGCTCGAGCGCGGGCAGGGCGTGATCGTGGAGACTTCGCGCGGAATGGAATACGGGACCGTCGTCAACCCCGAAAAGGAGACGGAGGAGATCGTCTCCCCGCTGAAGCCGGTGATCCGCGTCGCGACCGAAAAGGACGAGGAGACGGTGGCGCGCAACGAGGCGCGCCGCGGCGAGGCAATGAAGGTCTGCAAGGAGAAGATCCGCGCACGGGGGCTCGAAATGAAGCTCATCGACTGCGAATTTACCTTCGACGGCAGTAAGGTCATCTTCTACTTCTCGGCGGAGGGGAGGGTGGATTTCCGCGAGCTCGTAAAAGATCTTGCCGCGGTGTTCCACATCCGCATCGAACTCAGGCAGGTGGGCATCCGCGACGAAACGCGCATTTTGGGCGGGGTCGCGCCCTGCGGCAGGGAATGCTGCTGTGCGGGCTGTA
>CANROI010000110.1 GCA_947632165.1 uncultured Clostridia bacterium | reverse complement strand
GCTGCGGGCAGTACTATGTCAACTCCCGTTGGCTGGGCGGCTGCCTGACCAACTTCAAGACCATCCGCGCGCGGATCGACTATCTCGAAAGGCTCGAACGGATGGAGGAGAACGGGGAATTCGACCTTCTTCCCAAGAAGGAAGTCCTCGGCCTCAAGAAGGAGATGGAAAAGCTGCAGGAGAATTTGGGCGGCATCAAGAACATGCGCTCCCTTCCGGGGCTCCTGTTCGTCGTCGATCCCCATGAAGAGGACATCGCCGTCGCCGAAGCGCGCAAGCTGCACATCCCGATCGTCGCGATCACCGATACCAACTGCGATCCCGACCTCATCGACTATGTGATCCCCGGCAACGACGACGCGATCAGAGCGATCAAGCTCATCTCTTCGGTCATCGCGAACGCGGTCATCGAGGCGAACCAGGGCGAGACCTTTGAGGTCAAGGACGATCCGACCGAAGAGGAGAAACCCGGCGAATTTGCGGCGGAAGAAACGGAAGAGGTCCGCGAGGACGAGACCTCCGCACCCCAGGCGGAATAATCAATAAGGAGAATAACGATATGGCAGAGTTTACGGCAAAGGACGTGATGGCGCTCCGCGAGCAGACGGGCGCCGGGATGATGGATTGCAAGAAGGCGCTCACCGACGCCAACGGCGATATGGACAAGGCGGCGGAACTCCTCCGTGAGCGCGGCATCGCAAAGGCCGCCAAGCGCGCGGGCAAGATCGCGGCAGAGGGGATCGTCTCCGCATATGTCGCAGACGGCAAGGGCGTGCTCGTCGAGGTCAACTGCGAGTCCGACTTCGTCGCCAAGGGCGAGAAGTTCCACGCCATCGTCGAGGAAGTCGCAAAAGTGATCGCGAGCAAGAAGCCCGCAACGGTCGAAGCGCTCCTTGGGCTCGATATCAACGGCAGAACGGTCGAGACCTTCCTGCAGGAGCAGACGGGCGTCATCGGCGAGAAGATCAGCGTGCGCCGCTTTGCGCTGTATGAGAGCGCGGGCCACATCGAGACGTATATCCACATGGGCGGCACGATGGGCGTCATGCTCAACTTCGCCTGCGCGGAGAGCGAGGCGGCAAAAGAGCTCGCCCACAATGTTGCGCTCCATGTCGCGTTCGCAAAGCCCCAATATAAAGACGCTTCCGAAGTCTCGGCAGATACGATCGAGAAGGAAAAAGAGATCCTCAAGAAGGAAGTCATGAACGAAGGGAAGCCCGAGGCGATCGCGGAAAAGATCGTGCTCGGTAAGATCAAGAAGTTCTATGAGGAGAACTGCCTCATGGAGCAGAAGTTCGTGAAGGACGACAGCGTCACGATCAAAGAGCTCATCGCGCAGGCCGCCAAGACCGCGGGCAGCATCGAACTCAAGGAGTTCTGCTTCTTCGTGATGGGCCAGGGCATCGAAAAGAAGAGCGAGGACCTCAGCGAGGAAGTCGCAAAGCAAGTCGAAGCAATGAAGAAATAAGGGTCTTCCGCCCGCGTGCGCCGCACGCGGGCGGTTTTCTATCCCTCGGGGGCGCCGCATGATTCTGCGGGGAGGGCGGGGAAAGCGCCCGAAAAAAAGGCATGAAATTTTCCGTTCCCCCTTGCATTTTGCGCGCCCGTATGTTATAGTTGAAATAAGAAAATTCACATAAGAGGTAAAGTCCCATGAAGATGATCTACGGTGTGAACGACAGGCCGAAATTCTTCCGTCTGATCCTGTTCGCGCTCCAGCAGCTCCTTGCGATCCTTGCCGCGACCATCGCGGTCCCGACGGTCGTCAACGGTACGATCTCGTCCGTCATGGCGGAGTTCGGGGTGCAGATCCCCCTGATGTCCCAATCCGCGGCGCTCTTCGGCGCGGGCGTGGGCACCATCGTCTATCTGCTCTTCACGAAGTTCCGCAGCCCCGTCTTCCTCGGGAGTTCCTTCGCGTTTTTGGGGAGCATGAGCGCGGCGTTCGCGGGCGGCGTGTCCGCGGCGCTCGGCTATCTCGGGCTCATCATCGGCGCGGCGTTTGCGGGGCTCGTCTACATCGTCATCGCGGTCATCGTAAAATTTGCGGGCGTAAAATGGATCGATAAGATCATGCCCGCCGTCGTCGTAGGGCCGACCGTTGCGATCATCGGGCTCTCGCTTGCGGGCAACGCCATCGGCGATCTCTCGGCGGGGAGCGCCCTCGCCGAAACGGGCGAAATGCTCTGTTCTCCCTATCTTGCCCTCCTGTGCGGGCTTGTCACGCTCGCGACGACGATCGTCTGCTCCGTGTACGGCAAGAAGCTCCTCAAAATGATCCCCTTCATCATCGGCATTCTCGCAGGGTATGCGGTCGCCGCCATCTTCACGGGGATCGGCATCGCGGCGGATGTGGACGCGCTGAAGATCATCGACTTCGGCAAATTCGCCTCCATGCAGTGGTATCCCGATTTCTCCTTCGTCAACGCCTTCTTCGGCGGTTCGTTCGACGCGGGTGAGGCCGGTTCGGTCGGGGCGTACATCGGCACGATCGCGGTCGCCTACATCCCCGTCGCGTTCGTCGTGTTCGCGGAACACCTCGCCGACCACAAGAACATCTCCTCGATCATCGAGTCCGACCTTCTCAAGGATCCCGGCCTCTCGCGGACGCTGCTCGGCGACGGCGTCGGCTCCGTTGCGGGCGCGCTCTTCGGCGGCTGCCCCAATACCACCTACGGCGAGTCCATCGGCTGCGTCGCGATCTCGGGCAATGCCTCCGTCGTCACCATTTTGGCGACGGCGATCCTCGCGATCCTCGCCTCCTTCCTCGCGCCCTTCGTCACCTTCCTTGCGACCATTCCGCGGTGCGTGATGGGCGGCGTGTGCATCGCGCTCTACGGTTTCATCGCCGTCTCGGGACTCAAGATGCTCCAGAAGGTCGACCTCGGCGATAACCGCAACCTCTTTACTGTCTCCGTCATTCTGATCGCGGGCGTGGGCGGGCTGACGCTTTCGGTCGGCAAGGTGACCGTCACCTCCGTCGCCTGCGCGCTCATCCTCGGCATCCTCGTCAACCTTCTCGTCAATCTCGGGAAGAAGGACGGGGCGGCCGGACAGGACGGCGCCCCGGAAGCCGCACAGACCGAAACAAACGAAACATCGGGAGGAAATACCAATGCGTGAATATCCGAACGTCTTTATTTTCGAGCATCCGCTCATCAAACACAAGGTCTCCATTCTGCGGGATAAGAACACGGGCATGAAGGAGTTCCGCGAGCTGATTGAGGAGATCACCACGATCATGACCTACGAGTCGATGCGCGACGTGGCGCTCGTGCCCGTGGAGGTGGAGACGCCGCTTGAAAAGACCGTCCAATACCGCGTGCCCGAGGAGAGCGTCGCCATCGTGCCCATTCTCCGCGCCGGCCTCGGCATGGTGAACGGCGTGCACAGAGTGTTCCCCACGGCGCGCGTCGGGCACATCGGCATGTACCGCGACGAAGAGACGCTCGAGCCGCACGAATACTACTGCAAACTCCCCGAGGGGATCGAGGATAAGACGGTGATCCTCGTCGATCCCATGCTGGCGACGGGCGGTTCCGCCTGCGACGCACTTGCGGCGCTCAAGAAGCGGGGCTGCAAGAAGATCAGATTCATGTCCATCATCGCGGCGCCGGAGGGGATCCGGGCGGTGGCGGAGGCGCATCCGGACGTCTCGCTCTTCGTCTCCACCCTCGACCGTTGCCTCAACGAGAACGGCTATATCCTCCCCGGCCTCGGCGACGCGGGGGACCGCCTGTTCGGCACAAAATAACCGTTACGGAACCGTTCCGGGGCGCGCGGCGGCGCCGCGCGCCCCGAATTTGCGAAAAATACTTCGAATTTCGGCAATAAAATCGATTGACAAGCTCTCTGAAATTTGATATACTCAACTTACGCACCAAAAGGGGTGTAATTTTTTTGTATGGAGTTTTCACAAAATGGCTGTTAAATCCACGAGGCTCAAGATCACGTTCGAGTGTACGGAATGCAAAAACAGGAATTACGACAGCTTCAAGAACAAGCGCAACGATCCCGACCGTCTTGAACTCAAAAAGTATTGCCCGACCTGCAGAAAGCACACCGTGCATAAGGAATCCAAGTAAGACCCGCGTCCGTCAAGCGGCGCAAACGGAGAAATGATTATGGCGAAGTCCAAAGAAGAGCTCGAAAAAGAGAATGTCGGTACGCCTGCCGACAAGAACGACAAAAAGGCAAAGAAAGCCGACAAGAACAAGAAACCGAATTTCTTTGTTCGTATGTGGAAAAAGATCAAGGAGACGTTCATGGAACTCAAGCGGGTCACCTGGCCCACCGTTCCGCAGGCGATCAAGGCGACGGGCGTCGTGATCGTGGTCGTGCTGATCTTTTTGGTCGTTTTCACAGCCGTGAACTACGGATTTTCCGCATTGTTGCAGCTTTTGACCGATATGGGAACGAAGTAATTCGGGAGCATCATATATGGCGACGATTGACACCGAGCCCCAGTGGTACATTCTGCATACCTATTCGGGGTACGAATCGATGGTGAAGGACTCTCTGCTGCGCCTCATCGAGAACAACAACCTGAGCGACAGCATCGTAGACGTCAAGATCCCCACCGAACAGACAATCGAAGAAAAGGCGAACGGGAAGAAGAAGGTTGTCGAGCGCAAGCTTCTGCCTTGCTATGTGTTCATCAAGATGATCTACTCCAACCAGCTCTGGTATCTGGTGACGAATACGCGCGGCGTGACGGGATTCGTCGGCCCGCAGGGGAGACCCATCCCCATGAAGGAGGACGAGATCAGAAAGATGCGCCTCGAGGAATTTGTCGTCGACGCCGACTTCAAGTCGGGCGACAGGGTGTCCATCGACAACGGCCCGCTCGAAGGGTTCGTGGGGACGATCGCCTCCGTCAACGACGAGCAGCAGCGCGCCAAGGTAGAGATCGTGATGTTCGGCAGAAAGCAGGAAGTGGAAGTCGAATATATCCAGATGACCAAGATCTCGGACGACGCGGTGGAGATTCCCCGCGAAGAAGATTGATCCCCCGGTCTTAAGGGAGCGCCGCAGGGTCCGATTTTAAGGCTCGCGGCATAAATCAGGGCGAAACCGCGCAAATGCGCGTTTTCGATAGAGTGGGAGACGGAAAAACCCATAGAGCCGTCAATAAAACCACAGAAGGAGCAAAACAATGGCAAAAAAGATCACCGCGGTCGTGAAGCT
>CANROI010000109.1 GCA_947632165.1 uncultured Clostridia bacterium | reverse complement strand
AATTTTTGCACGAGCTGCGCAAACTCCTCGTTGGTGCCGAGACGGCGGTCCACATGATAGAAATCCACGGTGTCATAGCCGTGGCGTTCGCTCTCGAAGAGCGGATTGAAGAGCACCGCCGTTATGCCGAGCGCTTTGAGCCGACCGATCTCCGCCTCGATCTTGCCGAGACGGTGACGGATCTCCCCGAAATCGTTCTCACGCTCGGCGCCGCAGAACCCGAGCGGATAGATCTGATAAAAAACCGATTCGTCGAACCACATATTCTCTTCCTCAATTGTAAATTTCCACTCCTTATTTTAACACGGCGGCGCAATTCTGTCAATATCTCTTGCCTTTTTCCGCAAAAGAATCTATAATGGAGCTATGAATGAGTTATTACGATTTTTGGAAACTTCCTACACCGCCTACCAGGCGGTCGAAAACGCAAAAGCCTATCTCGAAGCGCACGGTTTTACTCCGCTCAAAGAGACGGAAGTCTGGCAGCTCGCCGAGCACGGCAAGTATTATGTGACGCGGAACGGCAGCGCGCTCATCGCCTTCACCGTCGGCGAGGGCGAGGGATTCAAGATCGTGGCGAGCCACACCGATTCCCCCTGCCTCAAGCTCAAGGAGAACCCTCTGACGACGACGGAGGACTTCCGCAAGCTCAATGTGGAGCCCTACGGCGGCGGGCTCTGGTATACCTTCTTCGACCGTCCGCTCAAACTTGCGGGGCGGCTGATCGGGGAGCGCGGCGGCGCGCTCTGCGCCGAACCGTTCGTCAGCGACTTTCTCGTGACGATCCCCTCCCTCGCCGTCCATATGCAGCGGGAGGCCAACGAAAAGTTCGCGCCCAATCCGCAGATCGACCTCCTGCCCCTCATCGGCATGGACGAGCTCGACTTTCTGCGGCTGCTCGGAAATCCCGTCGCCTTCGACCTGTTTGCCGTCCCCGCCGTGCGGCCGTTCCGCAGCGGCGTGAACGGAGAATGGATCTCCTCCCCGCGCATCGACAATCTTTCAAGCGTGTTCGGCTCGCTCGAGGCGCTCACGGGCGGAGAGACCGCGGGCGTCTGTGTGGCGGCATGCCTCGACAGCGAGGAGATCGGCAGCCGCACACGGCAGGGCGCGGGCAGCGACTTCCTCAAGAATACGCTCGGGCGGATCCTGCAGGCGCGCGGACGGGAGGATCTCGGCCATGCGGCGGCAAAGTCTTTCCTCATTTCCCTCGACAACGCACACTCGCTCCATCCCAATCATCCCGAAAAGTGCGACCCGACCAACCGCGCCGTCCTCGGCGGCGGGATCGTCATCAAGGGGCATGCGGGCGGCGCCTATACCACCGACGCCCTCTCCGCCGCCGTCATCAAGACGATCTTCTCCCGCGCAGGCGTGAAATACCAGACCTTCTTCAACCGTTCCGACATGCGCAGCGGCGGCACGCTCGGCGCGATCTCGTTCGGGCAGGCAGGGATCCTCTCCGCAGATTTGGGGCTCGCCCAGCTCGCCATGCATTCCGCCGTGGAGACCTTTGCGGAGCGCGATTACCTCGAACTCAAAAAAGGGCTCGCCGCCTATTACCGGAGCAGCCTCTCCTTCGACGGCGACCGCGTCACGGTGTAGAATCCCCCGCCCCCTCCCCCCCACGGAGGGGGCTTTTTTACGGTTTTTCCGAAAAATTTTTTATTTTTTTACAAAATACCCCCTTCAAACGCTTTACAAAACTAAAGTAATGAAGTATAATGTCCTTGTTACTTCACCAAGATAAAGTGACGAAGGAGATCATAAAGATGAAAAAGACGGTTGCATTGGCTATGGGACTTGCGGCTTGCGTCGCAGCGGCAGGCGCTTTGGGCGGCTGCGGAGAAACGAAGGAAGACAACACCCTCGTCATCGGGATTACGATCTATGCGCCGATGAACTACTACGAAAACGACGATGAGAGCGGAAAACTCATCGGATTCGATACCGAATTTGCGGAAAAGGCGTGCGCGGAACTCGGCTACACCCCCAAATTCCAGGTCATCGATTGGGAGCAGAAGATCTTCGAGCTTCAGTCGAATAAGATCGACCTAATCTGGAACGGCATGACGATCACCGACGAACTCAAGCAGGAGATCGCCATCTCAGATTCCTACCTCGAGAACAAACAGGTCGTCGTCGTCAAGGCGGAGAACGCCTCGAAGTTCACCGACATTGCAAGCGTCGGGCAGGCGGCGTCCATTGCGGTGGAGGGCGGCTCGGCGGGCGAGAGCACGGTCACGGACAACAGCTACACCTCCAAAGTCAACAAGATGACCGCGCAATCCGATTGCCTGCTCGAGGTCAAGACGGGCAGTTCCGAAATTGCGATCATCGACTATACGATGGCGAAAGCAATGACGGGTGCGGGCACCGACTATGCCGATCTCACCTTTGTGGACGTCGGCTATGCGGGCGAGGAATACGGCATCGGCATGCGCAAGGAGGACACCGACCTTCTGAAAAAACTCAACGACATCATCGCAAAATATAAGACGGACGGCACGCTCGACGCGCTCACAAGAAAGTACATGGCATGAAATTTTGGGAAGTTACCCTCAACCTGCTTGAAGGGTTCGGCACAACTTGCTCTATCTTTGCGGCAACGCTCATTTTGGCGTTGCCCTTAGGCCTTTTGATTGCTTTCGGCTCGATGTCGCGCTTCAGACCCTTGCGCTACGTCTGCCGCACGGTGGTCTGGATCATCCGCGGGACCCCGCTCATGCTCCAAATCATCGCGATCTTTTACGGCCCCCCTCTCCTCTTCGGTATCTCGGGTTTCGACCGCGTCCCTGCGGTCATCGTCGCCTTTGCGATCAACTATGCCTGCTACTTCTCCGAAATCTACCGCGGCGGGATCGAGAGCGTGCCCCGCGGCCAGATGGAGGCGGGGCAGGTGCTCGGCATGAAGAAGGGGCAGATCTTCCGCCACATCATCCTCATACAGGTGATCAAGCGGATCGTGCCGCCGATGAGCAACGAGATCATCACGCTCGTCAAAGATACCTCGCTCGCGCGGGTCATCAGCGTTGCGGAGATCATCATGGAGGCTCAGGAATACACAAGGCAGGGGCTCATCTGGCCCATCTTCTACACGGGCGCGTTCTACCTCATCTTTGTCGGCGCGCTCACCCTTCTTTTCCGCTATCTGGAAAAGCGGCTCGCGTATATCAAGGTGTAAAAATGGAATTTTTGCGCGTAGAGGGATTCCGCAAGAGTTTTTCCGGCAAGGAAGTGCTCAAGGGGATCGACTTTTCTTTGGAACAGGGGCAGATCCTGGCGATCATCGGGTCCTCCGGGAGCGGAAAGACCACGCTCCTGCGCTGCCTCAATTTTCTCGAAACGCCCGACGAGGGCAGGATATTTTTAGGCGGAGAGCTCCTCTCCGACGCCACCTGCAAGTACTCGGAGCGGGAATTGCGCGCGAAGCGGCTGAAGTTCGGGCTCGTCTTTCAGAATTTCAACCTCTTCCCCCATTACCGTGCGCTGAAAAACGTCACGCTGGCGGCAGATCTTTTGGCAAAAGAGCGTGCAAGGGCGCAAAAAAAAGAAGCCGTCGCCGCGGGCTGCAAACGGTCGCGCGCCGCGGCGGAGGCAAAAGAATTTTATAGATCGCTCCTCGCCGAGAACAGACGGCGGGCGGAGGTCCTGCTCGAGCGGGTCTCTCTCTCCGATAAGGCGGAGTCCTACCCCTTCGAGCTCTCGGGCGGACAGCAGCAGCGCGTCGCGATCGCACGGGCGCTCGCCCTCGAACCCGAGATCCTCTGCTTCGACGAGCCGACCTCGGCGCTCGATCCCGAGCTGACGGGCGAAGTCCTCAAGGCGATCCGCGCCCTCAAGGGCCGGACGATGATCATCGTCACCCATGAAATGGCGTTCGCGCGCGACGTCGCGGACCGCGTGCTCTTCATGGCGGACGGCGTCGTGGAGGAATCGGGCACCCCCGAAGAGGTGTTCGGCAATCCGCAAAAGGGAAAGACCAAGGCGTTTTTGAGGCACCGGGAGGAAATGATATGACAAGGGAAACCTATATCGAACAGAACAGAGCGCTCTTCGAGGCGATCCTCTCTTTGGAGACGCTCGACGAATGCGGCGCCTTCTTCGACGACCTGCTCACCTACAACGAGGTCGCTTCGCTCAGCCAGCGCGTGCACGCCGCGACCCTTCTGCTCGAGGGAAAGACCTACGAGCAGATCATTGCCGAGACAAACATCTCCTCGGCGACGCTCTCGCGCGTCTCCAAATGCGTGCGCTACGGCGAAGGATACCGCAACGTGCTCAACAAAAAGCGTTGAACGTCACGCCTTATATACTTTGAGCCACTCACCGAGGCGAGACAGGAACGCCTCGTTATTTTCCGTTTTCTTGAGCATCTCAATGACGCCGTCCGCATTTTCCACGAGCCCGCGCTCGCGCATCTTGTAGACGGCGTTCAATTCTTCTTTGGAGAGAAGCATATCCTCCTTCCGCGTTCCGGAGCGGCGGATGTCGATCGCGGGGAATACGCGGCGTTCCGCGAGCTCGCGCGAGATGAAGATATCGCAGTTGCCCGTGCCCTTGAACTCCTCATAGATGACGTCGTCCATGCGGCTGCCCGTATCCACGAGCGCCGTGGCGAGGATGGTGATGCTGCCCGACTCCACCGTGTTGCGCGCGGCGCCGAAGAAGCGTTTGGGTTCGGCAAGCGCGCCCGCGTCCAACCCGCCCGAGAGCGTCTTGCCCGTGCTCTCCGCAATGTAGTTATAGGCGCGGGTGAGCTTTGTGAGCGAATCGAGCAGGAGCACCACGTCTTTCCCCTGCTCCGCCATGCGCTTGGCGTGCGCCACGGTGAGTTCCGCCGCGCGGACATGATGATCCGCCCCCTCGTCGAAGGTGGAGTAGATGATCTCCGCGTTATCCACGCTCGAGCGGAAATCGGTCACCTCCTCCGGCCGCTCGTCGATCAAAAGCACAATGAGGGAGATATCCCTGTGATGGTCGGCGATCGCGCGGGCGATATCTTTGAGGAGGGTCGTCTTGCCCGCCTTGGGCGGGGCGATGATGAGGGCGCGCTGGCCCTTGCCGATGGGCGCGAACAGATCGAGAATGCGCAGGGAGATCTGGTTGTTCCCCTCCGAGAGCTTGATCTTTTCGTTCGCATAGCATGCCGTGAGTGCATCGAAGAAGGGACGGTTCTCGTATACCCCGACGGGGAGCCCGTTGACGGAGAGCACCTCGCCGATCGCCGCGG
>CANROI010000108.1 GCA_947632165.1 uncultured Clostridia bacterium | reverse complement strand
TCCTCATCGAGCGCTACACCCGCCCCGACGGGGAGGCGCCGCAGGGCAAGCTCGAGATCGAGGCGGGCGGCGTCCTCCTCTACGAGGGGCCGCTGCCCTATCTCAACGGCGAGCGGGGGGAGCGCGTGTTCCCCTTTGTGCGCCAGACCAGCCTCGAGCTCGCGGGCTCCTTCTTCGGCAGCTCCGTCGTGGACCGCATGATCCCCCTGCAGCGCGCCTACAACGCGGTGCGAAACCGCAAGCATGAGTTTTTGAACCGCCTGTCTTCGGGCGTGATCGCGGTCGAAGACGGCTCGGTGGATGCGGAGGAGCTTGCGGAGGAGGGGCTGCGCCCGGGCAAGGTGCTCGTCTACCGGCAGGGCTCGAAGGAGCCGCATTTTCTCGATTGCGGCGCCGTGCCCTCCGAATTTGAGCAGGAGGAGAGCCGCATCTCGGATGAGTTCATCCTCTTCTCGGGCATGAGCGAGATCTCCCGCAATTCCGCCAATCCCACCCATGTGACCTCAGCCACGGGCCTGCAGCTCTTGCTCGACCAGGACCAGAGCCGCATGCAGATGAGCGTGGAGAGCGTGGAACGGGCGATCAAGGAGACGGGCAGGCAGATCTTAAGGCTGTATAAGCAGTTCGCCGCCGCACGGAGGCTGCTCCGCATGACGGGCACGGGCGGCGAGACCGAACTCTATTACTTCGACGCGAGCGACATCACCGCCGACGACGTGCAGTTCGACGCCGAGTACGAGAGGACCCCCGCAGAGCGCAGGGAGGAGCTCATGTCGCTGCTCTCCTGCGGGCTGCTCAAAGACGAGAACGGGGGGATCTCCCCCGACGTGCGCAACCGGATCCTCGATGCGCTCGGCTACGGCTCTTTCGAGAGCGCGCGCGACATCTCCGCCCTGCACATCGGCAAGGCGGAACGGGAGAACGTGCTGCTCTCGACCGGGGAGGTGGAGGCGGACGACTACGACGATCACGCCATCCACATCGCGGAACACACCCGCGCCCTTCTTTCGGGCGCGGAAAAAGACGGGGAGATCAAGGAGCGCATGGCGCGCCACATCGCATCTCACCGCGCAAAACTCAACACAGGGAGAATGGAATGAAAGAAGAGGAGAACGTTGCAAGCGAGGCCGTTCCCGGAGCGGCCGCCCAAGAGGCGGATCGGACGGAATACGGCAAGTTCGGGAGCGCAGACGCCCTCTTGCGCGCATACGAGTCGCTGGAGGCGGAGTTCACCCGCCGCAGCCAGCGGCTGAAGGAGCTCGAAGGCAGGAACAAGGAGGAGAAGCCCCCGGAAGCGGGACAAGCGGAACCTCCCTCCGCCGAAGGCCTGCGCGCGGAGCGCACGAGCGAAGAGCTCTACCGCGCCGTCACCGGGAACGAGAGCGTGCGCGCCCGCGTTCTGAGCGACTATCTTGCGTCGCTCAGGGGCGTGCCGCTCATGGGCGGATCGGGCGCAGGGGTGAGCGCGCCCGCCGTCAGACCCAAGTCGATCGCAGAGGCGGGAGCTTTGGCGCTCGGCTACTTCAAGAACACGAAATAAGGAGAAAAAAACATGGTTACTACTTCTACGGCAGACAGCGCGCTCAAGTCCTACTATCTGGATGTTGTCGGCGAGCAGCTCAACAAGACGGCAAATCCCTTCCTGGCGGCGGTCAAGCAGACGACGGCGGACGTCTGGGGCAGGGATGTGCGCAAGTTGGTGCGCGTGGGGGTCAGCGGCGGCGTCGGCGCGGGCACCGAGGAGGGGGATCTCCCCAAGTCGGGCGGCACGAACTATGCCCAATTCGTCTCCACGCTCAAGAACCTCTACGGCACGATCGAGATCTCCGATAAGGCGATCCGCGCCTCGGGGAACAGCGAGGGCGCGTTCGTCAACCTGCTCAACGACGAGATGGACGGGCTCATCAAGAGTTCCTCCTACAACTTCGGCAGAATGCTCTTCGGCGACGGGACGGGCGTGCTCGCGCAGGTCACCGACGCCTCGGACGGCGTCAAGGTCGATACCCTGCGGAACCTTGCGATCGGCATGATCGTCGATCTCTACACGGGCGCCTCGAAGAAGGCGGGCGGGCTCACCGTCACCGCGCTCGACAGGGAGAACGGTAAAATCACGCTCTCCGGCGGCACGCCCGCGGCGGGGGATTCGATCGTGATGCAGAACTCCTACGGCCTCGAACTCACGGGGCTCAAGGCGATCTGCGCGCCCACGGGCACGCTCTACGGGCTCGACAAGGCGGAAAACAGCTGGCTCGTGCCCTACACCGCCACGATCGAGGCGGTCACCGAGGACGCCGTACAGGCGGCGATCGACGGCGTCGAAGAGACTTCGGGCGGCAAGATCGACTTCATCGTCTGCAGCTGGGACATGCGCAGAAAGCTCATCTCCGCGCTCTCTTCCTACCGCAGGATGGAGCCGATGAAGCTCGAGGGCGGCCATACGGCGCTCTCCTTCAACGGGATCCCCGTCGTTGCGGACCGCTTCTGCCCCGAGGGCACGATGTACCTTCTGAACACCGAAGACTTCGCGCTGCACCAGCTCTGCGATTGGCAGTGGATGGAGGGCGAGGACGGCAAGATCTTAAAGCAGGTTCCCGGCAAGGCGGTCTACACCGCCACGCTCGTCAAGTATGCGGAACTCATGTGCTACCGTCCCTGCGGACAGGGCGTGATCACGCTGAGCGAGTAACGGGAGGGGAGCATGAAGGTAAAGACTGTGCTTCGTCTCGCCGCGGCGAATCTCGGAAGGGATGACCTCGTCGCGCAGATCAACGACTGCGCCGCGGAGCCGACGGGGGATCTTTCCGCTCTGCTCCGCTGTTTCAACCTCGTCGAAAACGAGATCGCGCTCGACTACTTTCCGCTCACGCGGGAGCAGCGGCTCTGCGCGCCGAACGGCGTCATTCCGCTCCACCGCCTGCGCGAAACGCCCGTCGGGGTGCTCGGCGTGGAGGACGCGGAGGGCAGAAAGCTCTCCTTCGAAGTCCATCCCGCCGCCATCCGCCTGCCCGCTTACGGCGGGAGGGGGCGGGTCACGGTCCGCTATACCTATTCCCCGCGCGAAAAGTGCCTCATGGGGGATTCGGACTTCTCGGGCAGGATCTCCGCGCGGCTCCTCGCGCTGGGCGTCTCCTGTGAGTTCTGCCTGTCGCACGGCAGCTTTGCCGAGGCGGCGACCTGGGAAAAGAAGTACCGCGAGGCGCTCCGTGCGGCGAATATTGTCAGAAAGCGGCTGTCCGTCCGCGCAAGGAGGTGGATATGATCGTCTATGACAAAGCGCTCAGAAGCCCCACCTTCCGACGCAGGAGCGTGAGACGGGAGATCTCCCTCTTCAAAGAGCGCGAGGGCGCATTGCTCGCCCGCGGGCTGCATTTCAAGGCCGAGGACGGGGCGCTCGTGCCCGCGGAGGGCGCCGAAAAACTCTGCGATGCGGCGGATGTGCGCGCGCTGACGGCCGCAGAAGGGCAGACGCCGAAGCTGTTCGTCCTCGGCGAAGGGGGTGCGCTGCGGGCGATCGGGGAGGAGCAAACCTATTCCCATCCCGGAGCGCAGGCGATCCTGAGCATGACGGAGGGCGACGCGCCCGGATATTTTGTCCTCACCCGGGAGGGGCTCTGCCGTCTCGGGGAAGCGGCGATCGAGGGAGCGCCCGGCGGGCGCTGCGGCGCCGTCTACAGTGAGCGGATCTTCGTCGCGGACGGGAGCCGTCTGCGCTGGTCAAAGCCGCTTGCTCCCACCGATTGGACGGAGACCGTGCAGGGCGCGGGCGAACTGCAACTGCCCTCTGAATGCGGAGAGATCCTCGCGCTGCTTCCCTTCCGCGGGAAGCTGTGCCTCTTCCGCGAGCGGGGGATCGAGCTGCTGCGCGCGGAGGGCGACACGCTCGCCTTCCGTTTGGAGCGCGTACCCTATGCGTGCGGCGGGATCATAGAAGGTTCCGTCCGCGCCGTGGGGAGCAGGGCCGTCTTTCTGACCGGGAGCGGCCTGTTTTCCTTCGACGGCAGCGGCTGCGAGCGCCTCGGGGGCTGCGGCTTCTCGGAGCTTGATCTGAAGGAGCCGGTCGGGAGCGCATCGTGGGACGGGAAGTACTATGCCGCCGTGACCGCCGGCGGAAAGCGGCGGCTCTGGTGCGTCGACCCCGTGCGGAAAGAGGGGCATTTCCTGCGCGCCCCCGCAGAGGACGTTGCCGCTTGCGGCGGGCTCGTCTTTCTCGCGGAGGGGAAGCTCTGGCGCCTGAACGGGCGGGGGCTTCCGCGCTTCGGCCGCCGGGAATGTGTGCTCGTGACTGAGCCCTCGCTCTTGGGGCTCTCGCCGCGCGGCAAGTTCCTCGACGGCGTCACCGTAGAGGGGCGGGGAAACTTCCGCGTGGAGGCGCGCGGAAGCGGGATCCCGCGCGCCTGCAGCGGCAGGGCGGGCGAACGGCTCGCATTTCCCTGCCCCGTGCGCGGCACGAGCTTTTCCTTCGAGCTGAGAACGCTCTCCGAGGACGCCTGCGTGCGGGGCATCACACTCGATCTCAGGGAGGAGACAGGCACATGGTGATCGACATCATCGACCTCGACGACCCGCAGTTCGGGGATCTTTCCTCCCTGCAGATGTCCATGGTGCGGGAGGCGCAGGCGAAGAAGGACGAGATCCTCTCGCAGGCGGAAGAGGAGAGGGGGAAGCGCTTCCGCGCGCTCCTCACGAACAACACGGCGCGTTCCTCCATGCTCCGCGACCTCTACGCGCAGATCGACGCGGAGGCGGAGCGGCAGGTGGAGGTCGTCCGGGAGGACCTTCTCTATCAGCTTGCCTATGAGGAACACTTTTCGGGCGGCAACGAAGCCGGCCCTTACCGGTATCCCGAGAACCCGAACTACAACCTCGCCTATCCGCAGCGGTTTCTCGTCGTGCGGGACTACTATATGCATGTCACGACCAATCCCGAGGCGCGCCTCGAGGCGTTCGGAATGGACACCCTTGCGCGGAGCTATTTGGGCGAATACTATCAGACGCTCTACGATCTGCTCCGCTCTTACTGCTGAGCTTCCGTAAAACGGGGGGGGAGCCGCCCGCGCGTTCGCGCGGGCGGCTCTTATGCTCTCCGTTATTCCGGCCGATTAGCACAACAGAATGTTTCCCGACCCCGAGAAGGCCGAAGCGCGTATAAAACGGGCGCCGTTTTCCCAAATTATAGACATGAAAAAGATCAGGGAGAACCCCCTCGGCAAGACGAGGGAGGAGCGTGAGAGCTGTTTC
>CANROI010000107.1 GCA_947632165.1 uncultured Clostridia bacterium | reverse complement strand
ATTTCTTGAAGAAAATGATAAATCCGAACCCGTCGCCAACAGGCACTACAAGGTTCGGATTATTATCATTTGGTACAGGCAGTCATAGCCGAACCCGCCCGTGCCGTGCTCCTCATGCAAAATCGTGCCGTAGGCCCTCCCATCTGCGGTGAAAACCCGCCCGTCCGGCAAGACGAGGGCGACCGCGCAGGCAAAGTACGCCCTGCGATCGGCGATATGTTCCATGTTTTTGAGGAGCAGGGCGCGGTTTTCCGCATCTCCGCCGCCCGAGTAGCGGGCGCTGTACACCCCGGGCGCACCGCCGAGCGCGGGAACGCAGAGTCCCGAATCGTCGGCTAAGGCGGCGAGCCCCGTCGCCTTGCAGACGGCGCGCGCCTTGAGCAGCGCATTTTCGGCAAAAGTGGAGCCCGTTTCCTCCACTTCGCCGAAGAACCCGGCCTCCCTCTGCGGGACGATCTCAAAATCCGGCAAAATTTCGCGGAATTCCCTGAGTTTATGCAAATTTCCCGTTGCTGCAACAAGTTTCATTGTGAATCCGATATGTTCACGAAATTCTTTGCTCGCTTCGCGGCACACGCCGCTCGCTCGAAAAGAATTTCCGTGAGGAAATGTGCTCTCGTGCCTTAATTGGCACAGTCCTCTCTTACGTTTCATCGGACAACAAGCGCGAGGTGTCGCGCAAATGTTGTCCCGCAGCGCAGAAGCGCGGTTCTGCTCGCGGATATGATAAAAGAACATTAGGGCGTTCAACGTAACATTTCTAATAATGTCACCCTGAACGGAACGAAGTGGAGTTGAAGGGTCGCCGCATTATGATAATAAGGTGACGGTTCGACAGGCTCACCATGACATATTTGGAATGTTTCGCGCTTCCCGTCATTCCGAGCCCCCGAAGGGACGCCCCGCCCTCGCCTTTTCTGTCATTCCGAGGGCAAATGGTGCCCGAGAGAATCCCCTCATCCAAAGCAGACTTCGTATCAGGGGATACACTCCTCCCTCGCTTCGCTTGGTCGTCGGTATGACAGCAGGAAAGGACATCTTAATGTTGCGGCGATGCTAACTTCGCCCTTCGGGCTCGTGCCGCGCTTAGAGAATAGAATGCGCGCGGGGCAACTGCGGCTGACGCCTCCGTTCAGCATGACATATTTGGAATGCTTCGCGCTTCCCAAATGCGGCGCGTTGGAAAACCACGCTTTTCCATAAGCGCACACAAGTTGCCGAACTCTTTCGGCTTAATGTCCGTGCAAGGCAGACCGTGGGTGGGCGAATCGTTACATGAAATCCGAGAGTTGACCCCTCACGGCGATTGCTTACGACGCGCGGCGGCGCGCCGCTTGCGGCAAGCCGCAAGCGAGCAAGCAATCGCGTGAGCAATTTTGTGAACTTCTTCATCCCAAAATCGCAACCGACAGTCCGCAGAAGAGGATGAGCGAGACGGCGTCGACGATCGTCGTGATGAAGGGCGAGGCGACGGCCGCGGGGTCGAGTTTGATCTTCTTGACGCCGAGCGGCAAAAGGCAGCCCACCAACTTTGCGATTATCACCGTGCAAAAGAGCGCCAGCGAGACGATCGCGCACAGAAGGGGCGTATATGCCTTGTTCCCGGGCATAAACGTGCTGAACAACAGATTGTCGATCAGCATGAGCTTTGCAAAACAGGCGAGCGCGAGCGTCGCGCCGAGCAGGATCGAGGCGCGGATCTCCTTCCAGACGACCTTCCCCACGTCCCGCGTGGTGAGTTCCCCGAGCGCCAAGGCGCGGATGACGGTCACCGATACCTGCGAACCCGAATTTCCGCCCGTATCCATGAGCATGGGCACGCAGGCAAACAGCACGGGAGAGATCGCGTTGAGCCGTCCCTCGAAAATGTTGATGATGAGCCCCGTAAACGTCGCGCTCACCATTAAGATGAGCAGCCACGGCACACGGTTCTTCCAGATGGAAAAGACGCTCGTCTTGAGATAGGGTTTGCTGCTGTCGTCGGGAACGATAGCCGCCATCTTGGCGATATCTTCGGTGTTCTCTTCCTGCAGGACGTCGATTGCGTCGTCGACGGTGACGATGCCGACGAGCCGCTTTTCACGGTCGACGATGGGGAGCGCCAAAAAGCCGTAATCGGAAATCTTCCGCGCGACGTCCTCCCTGTCGTCGAGGGTGTAGGCATAGATGACATTGTCTTCCATGACGTCTTCGACGCGCGCGCCCTTCCGGGCGATCATGAGGTCCTTCGCCGAAACCATACCGATGAGGACGTTCTTCTCGTTGGTGACATAGCAGGTGTAGATCGTCTCTTTGTCGATCGCCTGCTCGCGGATGGAATCGAACGCCTCCCCGACGGTCATCTTGGGGCGGAGATTGACGAACTCGATCGTCATGATGCTGCCCGCGCTGTCCTTCGGGTACTTCAGAAGTTCGTTGATGTAGGCGCGCGTCTCGCTGTCGCTCTGGGCGAGCAGCCGTTTGACGACGTTTGCGGGCATCTCCTCGACGAGGTCGACGGTATCGTCGAGGAAGAGCTCATCCATGACCTCTTTGATTTCCTTGTCGTTCAGCTTCTTGAGCAGCTTTTCTTGGGTGTCCCTATCGATCTCGACGAACATGTCGGCGGCGAGATCCTTGGGCAGAATGCGGAAGAGGACGGGCAGGTCCTCCTCCTTCACGCTCTCGAACACGGCGGCGAGGTCGATCTCGTTCATCGAGGAGAGCAGCGGTTTCAGAACGGAATACTTCTTCTCTTCGAGGAGCGCGAGGATCTCGTCCTCCTCGGTGATCCTGCGTGCGACCTCCTCGGGCATTTCCTCGATGATGTCCACCGTGTCGTCGACGGAGACGTCCTCCATGACCTCCTGCAATTCGTCGTCGGAGAGCCCCGAGACGATCATCTTCTGCAGGGCGGGCTCGAGCAGAACGAGCACGTCGGCAAGGAAGTCGCTCTCAAGCTCACGGCAGAAGGGCACGACGTCCTCCGCCGGCATTTCGGATAAAAGCTGCGCCGCCTCTTCGGCTTTTTTCACCGAAGCGGCAGCGCTCTCATAATCATGTTCGGATAAAAATTTCTTGATCTCTTCGTTCATGGCTCCACCTCAACAATACGGGTAAAAAGACGGAGCCGCGACGTTCAGGCAAAGAGCGCAGAACAAAGCAGCCCGTCATACGGTTGAAAATACCGACATATATGATCGCCGCTACTTCGTCCTTTCATCATTTGCTCCTTATGGAAGTTTCCGAATGCATTATACGCATTTTTGCGGGAAATGTCAACCGTTTTATACTTCTTCGAGCGGCACATGTGCATACTTTTCGAGGTCGAAGAGCCCGCGGTCGGTGAGTTTGAGCTTGGGAATGACCGCGAGCGAAAGAAAGACGAGCGTCATGAAGGGCTCATAGCATTCCCTGACCCCCATTTTGCGCGCACGTTCCTGGATCTCGCCCGTACGGCGGACGACCTCTTCCACGGGCGCCGAGCTCATCAGTCCGGCGATATCGAGCGCGAACACATCCTCTTCCCCGCCGGAGGCGGCAAGCGTCATGCCGCCGCCCGCCCGTTCGAGGAGCCGCACGGCCTTCGCCATCGCCTCGTCGTCGTCCCCCAAGATGACGAGGTTATGGCTGTCGTGGGCGACGGAGATCCCGATCGCGCCCCCCTTGAACCCGTATCCGCGCACGAGCCCCAGCCCGACGTTCCCCGTCGCAAAATGCCGTTCCACCACGGCGAGCTTGCAAAGATCGGTCCCCTTGACCGAGAACTCCCCCTCGGGCGCGGGGACAAAGCCCTCCCCCGTGTAGAGCCCGTAGGGCGCGATCTCCATCACGCGGAACTTCCCGCCGTGGCCCACGATCCGGAAGCGCTCCGCCCCCGTCTCCTTCACACGCACCGTACTCTTGACGGCGTCCGGAAGATAGCGGGCGTCCGTCCCGAAGAGAGGCCGCCCCTCCTCCGCGACGAGCACACCGCGCTTGAACACGGCGCGCACGCGGAAGTCGGTCAGATCGTCCACGAGAACGAGGTCGGCGAAATAGCGGGGCGCCAGCGCGCCGAGGTCTTTCAGGCCATAGCATTCGGCGACGTTGAGGGTCGCGAGCGTCACGGCATACTCCGCGGGCAGCCCCGCCGAAACGAGACGGCGCAGCGCGTCGTCGATATGGCCGCGCGTCGAGAGGTCCTTCGCGTTCTTGTCGTCCGAACAGAGGATGAAGCGGCGGAAATTGAACCCGTCGACGGCTTTTGCGGCGTCCGCGAGGTTGTTGACGGACGAACCGCAGCGGATCTGCACATACATGCCGCGGGCGACCTTGTCGCGGCACTCCTCGGCCGTGAGAGACTCGTGGTCCGTGAGCACGCCCGCGCACCGGTAGGCGTTGAAGGCGTCACCCGTAAGCCCCGGCGCATGCCCGTCGACCGGTTTTCCCGCGTCATGCGCGGCGCCGATCTTCATGAGCACGTCCCCGTCGCCCGCAAGCACGGCGGGGAAGTTCATCATCTCGCCCAGCCCGAAGAAGAGCTCGCGCCCGATCTCCCGCTCCGTCTCCCTGCCGTCGATCGCGGCGCCGCTCGTCTCGAAGGGGGTCGCGGGCACGCAGGAGGGAAGCTGCAGATAGACGTCGAGGGGGCAGACGCCGTCTTTCGAGAGGCGGGAAAAGGCCTCTTTCATATATTCCGCGCCCGCGATGCCGCAGACGTTGACGATCTCATGGGGATCTGCGACGATCCCGCCCGTCCCGCGGGGGACGGCGAGGGACGCCCACGCCTCGGGCGAGAGCATGGAACTTTCGATGTGGATGTGTGCGTCGATGAACGAGGGCAGCGCGATCCGCCCCTTCCCGTCGTAGAAGGCCTTGCCTTCGTAGCCGTTGCCGACGCCGACGATCCTTCCGTCCGCGATCGCGAGTTCCCCCGCCTCGATCTTGCCCGTGAACACGTTGAAGATCTTTAGATTCCCGATGACCAGATCCGCTTTTTCGCGCTTCATTGCGCAGTCGATGAGATGTTTCATGATCGCCTCCGAAAAATAAAACTCACGGAAATTCCGTGAGTTCATTATAACACGTTCCCCGCACGATTACAAGTGTCAAGGCAAATTTTTTCTGACGCCCGTTCCCCCGAACGGCCGAAAAATTTGTTCGGACAGAGGTTCCAGAAATCTCCAGACGCACAAGAGGATCAGCATCGGCAAATAACTATTCTTGACAGTTCCGATCCAATCCCATATCATCTGCAGGTTGAAGGTGCTCGCATTCGAATTGATGAAGCTGTGAAACGCAAAATGGA
>CANROI010000106.1 GCA_947632165.1 uncultured Clostridia bacterium | reverse complement strand
GAGCTCGCCTCCGCATAGAGAATGTCCTTCGCGGCCTTCTGGAGATAGTAGATCGCCGCGTCGGAGGTCCTGTCGTCGATCGGGAACGCGTCGCTCGGGTGCAGCCATTGGCTGTTGCCCGCCCGAAGCCCCTGGTTCATATTCATATAGGTATAGCCGAAGGTGCCCGCGTAGTCGGTGAGCGCGATGCCGCGCATCCCCCATTCGTTCCTGAGGACCTCGGTCACGAGCCCGTAATGTCCGCCCGACCAGGTGTTTCCGATGCGGTTGTAGGAGGTCATGACGCCGTTCGCCCCGCCCTCTTCGACGGCGATGCGGAACACGTTCAGGTAGATCTCGCGGATCGTCTGCTCGCCCGAGTAGGTGCAGAGCCCGTTATAGGGATCGAAATTGCGGAAATTCCCCCTGTCGCCGCGGTTGGTATCCTGGTCGTTGAGCGCAAAATGCTTGAGATGGACATACAGCCCGCCCGCGCGCAGCCGCCGCACCTCCGCCGCCGCGTATTTCCCCGCGAGGAGACAGTCCTCGCTGTAGTATTCGTAGTTCCGGCCGCCGAAGGGGGTCCTGTGCATGTTGCAGGCGGGGGAATAGTAGCCGCGGACGTCGTTCCAGAGCGCCTCTTCCGCGATGCAGTCGCCGATCGCCTCGGCCACGGACGTATCGAAGGTCGCCGCCTGGATCGGATAGCAGGGGAAGAGGGTGCCGCAGTGCAGCCCCATCGGGCTGTCCGAAGTGATCGAACGGCGCTTGTTGATCGAATCGATCTGCGGGCTCTGCCCATAGCCCGAGGAGCACAGAAGATACAGCTCGTCCGCGCTCATGCAGCGCACGAGCGCCATCCAGCGCGGGTCATCATAGTCATAGGGCTTGCCGTGCTCGTCTGTAAGGTCGATGAAGTTCAGCCCCTCGCCGCTCGAGGTGACCGCCTTCCCGATCGCGACCTCCTCGCGCTCCCCCGTTGCGGGATGGTAGAGGAAGTCCTTCTCGTCGGTATTCTCGCCGAGGTGCGCGCGCTCGCCGCGGTCGAGGATCTCCGCCTTGACCTCCTCGGTGAGCGGCTTTTCCGCCTGCCCCGGCTGCCCGCCTCCGTAGACGGTCGGGAAGGTATCTGCCCAATCGGCGCGGGTGAGCAGCGGCATATCCGCGGGGCGGGAGGTATAATTTTCCGTCTCGAAACGGTTTTCGATGGGATAGCCCGTGCCGCTCACATCGAGCTTTTCGTCCGCTTCCTGCCGGAAGACGAGCCCTGCGCGCTCCCCCCGCGCGACGGCGAGGAACTCCTCCGTTGCCGCGCGGGCATTGCGTGCCGCAGAGAAGAGATAGTCCCCCTCCTCCAGAAGATAGGTCCCGCAGCCGTAGGCATCGTAGGAGGCAAGCTGCTCTTTTTCCACGGAGATCGTGACCTCTTTCCGCTCGCCCGGGCCGAGCGCGGCCGTCTTGTAAAACCCGACGAGTTCGGTCGCGGACTTCTCCACGCCGTGCGCCCTGTCGTATTCGGTATAGGGCTTCTGCAGATAGAGTTCCACGGTCTCGCGGCCCGCCCGTGCGCCGATGTTCTCGACCGTGAGCGTCACGGCGGGCGCGCCGTCGCGTACGGTCAGAATGGGCTCGCTCCAAAAAAACTGCGTATAGCCGAGCCCGTAGCCGAAGGGGTAGACGATCTCGCCCGCCGTGCCCGCGTTGTTTTTCCCGAGCGAAGCGTCGAAATAGCGGGTCTCATAGTAGCGGTATCCGACGTAGATCCCCTCTTCATAGGCGACATAGGCGGCGCTCGTCGGCTGCCCGTTCTCGGTATAGCGGTTATCGCCGTAGTTCTGCATCGCGGGCGAAGAGAGCAGATCGCGCGGATAGGTATCGGGGAGCCTTCCCTCGGGGGAGAGCTCGCCCGTGAGGATCTTTGCGACCGCCTCGGTGCCGTACTGCCCCGTGCCGCCGATCCAGAGCGCCGCGGAGACGCCGAAGGACGCCTCTTCGAGAAAGCCGGCCTCGAACGGATTGAGGGTGTTAAGAAGGACGATCACCTTCCCGAATCCGCCGCTTCGAACCTCCTCGAAGAGGGCGATCTCCTCCTCCGTGAGTTCGAGGTAATGCCTGTGATCCCCCTCGTAAAAAGCGGACATATCGGTGGGCAGATCCTGCCCCTCGCCGCCGCTGCGGGAGATCACGACGAGCGCCGCGTCGCCGTAAGAGGCGTATGAACCGCGCACCTGCTGCGTGAACTTGCCGCACTCCACCTCGTTGACCGAATAGCCGAAGTCGCGCGCTCCCTTCGTTCCCAAATAGGCGCCGTTCATATCGGTGCCCTTGCCGCGGCGATAGCCGCGCCCGTTCATCTTTTTATAAAAATCGGCGAGCACGGGATTGCAGGAAAAACCGCTCTCTTCGAGCGCGGTATAGAGGTCGACGTTGCCCGCGCCGCCGTTTCCTTCGCCCGAACCCGTTCCGCCGTAAGAGAGCGCCACCGAGCCTGCGCCGAACACGCTCACCCTGCGCTCGTCTTTCCCGAGCGGGAGCGCGCCGTCGTTTTTGAGGAGCACCGTGCCCTCGGCCTGCGCGCGGATCGCGACCTCGCGGGAGTTTGCGTTCGCCTCCGCCTCCGAAGAGAAGCGGGGCAAAACATACATCTCCCCCTCCGTCTTCTCCCGGTCCCAGCCCCAGCCGGAGGTGTAGTTGACGATATAGTTGTTCACGGCAGACCACGAGAACGCGGTGACAAACGCCGCGAATAAGATCGCAAATACCAATGTGACCGCAACGAACCCGACGATCCGGAGTTTCTTTTTCATGAAAACGCCCCTCTTTTCTTCATTTTATCATATCCCGCGCGCAAAATCAATCCCTGCCGCACAAAATCCGTGCCGAAGGATCCCGCCCCTTACGGCCGTAAAAATAAGACACATTATATTTTCGGTTTGATCAAAAAATGCTTGAAATTACCATAAACCGCTTGACTTTTCCAATATATTGATTTACAATAAGGTTTGGAGGCGAGTAGCTTCCGACGGAGGGAACAGATGAAAAAGAGCTATGTCCTGTTTGCGGGCGCGCTTTCAGCGCTCCTCGTTTTGCCCTGTTTCGGAGGCTGCGAAGCGCCCCCCGAAGAGAAGGAACCCGAGGTCCTCTTCGACAGCTCCGCGCTGCAGGGGGACGCCGCGTTCCTGCCCGGCTATGCGCCCTTTGCACTCTACGATCCCATCTGCTTTGAAAACAGCGTGATCACCTCGATCTCCTTCCCCTTCGCGCAGTTCGGCGAGGGCTATTCCGCCGACTCCGAGGGGCTCGTGCTGCCCGTGTTTGTGCTCGGAAACGACTTCACGGCGGCGCGGGAGGACTGCGCCCGCTACGAACTCGACTTCACGGGGAAACTCGGTGGCGTCTCCGCGGGGGATTGGATCACGGCGGACGGCCTCTCGATCGAGGTCGGCGCGGGCGAGACGCTCGCCTTCGGGGACGAGACGATGCCGATCCTGCCGCAGTATAAGCGCGGCGACGAGCGCTACGGCTTTTTCAACCGCGTCTTCGGGAAGAAGGGCGAAAACGCGCATTCCCTGCTCTTCAAGATCGAGGGCGTAAGAAAAGCGGCGGGCGAAGAGAAATACATCTCCTTCCTCGGCGACAGCATTTCGACCTACCGGGGCTGGTCGGACGGCGTCTCTTTCAACGAGACGATCGGCGAAAATGCCGTTTGGTTCCCCAACAACAACTATGCGGGCGCCGACCTTGCCGTCAGCGACACCTGGTGGTACCGGGCGGCGAAGGAGCTCGGCTACAAGATCGCCGTCAACAACTCGTGGTCGGGCTCGGTGGTGAAGGACGCCAATACCTATGATGTCCGCGCGAAAAACCTGCATTCCGGAGGCAGGACGCCCGACCTGATCGTCGTCTTTATGGGCGTCAACGACTATGCGGCGGGCACGGCGATCGGAGATTATTTCGGCGAGGGCGAGCCGCCCGAGGTCCCCTCGACCTTCTCGGAGGCCTACGGCAAAGTGCTCCGCACCCTGAAGACGGCCTACCCCGCGGCGGAGATCTACTGCTGCTCGTTTACGCCCGACCGCAAGCGTAAGCCCGCAAAGGGCGCTGTCGAGGAGGCATTCGTGCAGACGATCGCAGAACTTACGGAGACGATGGGCGCCCGCTATATCGACCTGTATCACGAGAGCGGCATCACGCCCGAAAATATTGCGCAGTACACGGTGGACAAGCTCCACCCCAACGCGGCGGGCATGGCGCGCATTGCAGACGCCGTCGTCCGGGCGATAAGACACTGAGTTTTTCGCAAAAGAGCGCCGCGCCGCCGGGTCCCCGGCGGCGCGGCGCTTTACGAAACAATCAGCGCAGTTCCGCGTTCAGATTGTGTTTGAGATTTGCGACGATCTTGTTGAAGAATCCGTCGACGTTCTCGGGCGAGAGCGGCTTTTCCGCCCGCTCATCCGGCTCGAAGGTGAGGCGGAACGCCAGGCTCTTCTTGCCCTCGCCGAGCTGTTTGCCGTGATAGACGTCGAACAGCTCGGCCTTTTTCACCGCCTTGCAGGCGTGCAGAATGCAGGCCGTCGCCTCGGCGCAGGTCGTCTTTTCATCGAGCACGACGGCAAGATCGCGCGTGACGCACTCGAATTTGGGCAGATTATGATAGGTGATATCCGCCGCGAATTTTGCGGAGACCGCCGCGTAGTCGAGCTCGCCGAGGTAGCACTTCTTCTCGAGCGCAAGCTCGTTCGCAAGCCCGGGGTGCAGCTCGCCGAGGTAGCCCACCCGCTTCCCGTCCAGCGTGACGAAAGCGGTCACGCCGGGGTGCAGATAGGGCCGCATGCCCCGTTCGAATGCGAATTTCAGGCCGAACGCCTCGCCGAGCGCCTCGATGGCGCCCTTGAGGTCGAAGAAATCGCCCTCGCCCCAGAGCCCCAAGACGAGCGTCTGCCGCTCCGCGGGCAGCTCGGACAGGGGCAGCCCGCCCGCGAGATAGACGTTCGCGAGCTCGAACAGCCTCCCCTCTCCGTTGCCCCGCCGCACATTGCGGACGATGTTCTGGAGCATGCTCGGCGCGAGGAAGGTGCGCATCACCGAGAGATCCTCGCCGATGGGATTGAGAATTTTGATCGCCCGGCGCTCGGGCGCGTCTTCAGGCAATTTGAGAAGGTCGAAGTCCTTGGGCGAATAGAAGGAATAATTGCATGCCTCGAGGAAGCCCTCACCCTCCAACACTCTCTTTGCCTTGAGCTCCCGCTCCTGCGCGGGCGTTCTGCCGCCGTGCGTTACCGACGCATTCTCGAGGAAGGTGGG
>CANROI010000105.1 GCA_947632165.1 uncultured Clostridia bacterium | reverse complement strand
TGACCCGCATCCGCGTGCTCGAGATCACGGCGGCTGCCCTCCATATAGACAGGAAATATGTGCAGGTCTATCCTGCCGAAAAATAAGAAATCAAAAAAGGAGAATAAAACCATGTCCAACACCAAAAAGATCGCACTGATGTCTACCCTCGTACTGCTCCTTGCCGTCACAGCCGTGTTCAATTTCGTGCTCGCGGGTACCCGGCCCGCCAACGCGGACGGGGGCACGCAGACGACCGTCAACTTCTTCACGGCCCACCGCGCGGAGCGCGCTTCCACCCGCAGTGAAGAGTTCGTCCAGCTCGACGGCATCATCGCCGCCTATGCGAAGGACACCGAGGAGTATGCGGAGGCCGTTGCCGCCAAGCAGAAGATGGTCTCCATCATGGAGGACGAACTCGTCATCGAGACGATGATCCGCTCGCTCGGTTTTTCGGACGCCGTCGTTGCGATCGGCACCGAATCGGACAACATCAATATCTTCATCAACTCCAGCGAACTCAATGCGGAGACCGTGCTCAAGATCTTCTCCATGTTCGAAGAAGAGAAGGGCATCCGCAACGGAAATATCATTATAATGCCCGTTTATGCTGAAAGTTGATGCCAAAAACAGTAGTAAATTCCAAAAAAGTGTGCTATAATATTGCTACGAGGTGGTATTATGGCAAGTATACGTTACAATCCCAACGGCCAGAAGGGCAGGATCTCCTATAATGCGGACATCGTGAGCGGCATTGTCGTTCTGAGCCTGCAGGAGACGGAGGGCATCGAGCTCGTCCCGAGCAAGAGCAAAGGGATCAAGATCTGCTTCGAAAAAGAGGGCATCTTCGCGGATATCTCCGTGATCGCGCATTACGGCTACAACGTCCCGGAGCTTGCCTATTCCATCCAGCAGACGGTGAAACAGATGGTGGAGTCCATGACCAAATTCAAAGTCGCCAAGATCGATGTGCATGTGCAGAGCGTCGTGTTCGCAAAAAATGCGCCTGCGCCCGCCGACCCTTCTGCCGACGACGGCTCCGAGCCGGAAAGCAAAATCAGTTGAGGATATTCCCTTTCCGCCAAGGAAGGGGAATTTCACATAAGGAGCACTATGAGAAGCGACGCAAGGGATGCCGCGTTCAAGATCATCTTTGCCGAACTCTTCGGCGGCGATTGCGACGCCCGCTTCATGGCGGGGATCTACCGAAAAACCAATCTCAATGAGGAGGAAACGCGCTTTGCCGAGCGGCTCGTTTCCCTTGTCCATGCGCATCGGCAGGAGCTGGACGCCCTGCTTTCCGAAAAAGTGACCCGGTTTGCGGACTACCGCATCTATCCCATCGACCGGGCGATCCTGCTCGTCGCGCTCGCGGAGATCCTGTATGTCGAGGACGTTCCCCCCGTCGTCTCGGCTTCGGAGGCCGCGGCGCTCGCACGGAAATATTCCACCGAGAACTCGGCGGGCTTTGTCAACGGCGTGCTTGCGGGGGTGATCAACCGATGATCCTCGACGGAAAGGCCGTTGCCGCGCAGATCAGGGGGGAACTGAAGCTGCGCGCGGAGGCATTCGAACAAAGCTACGGCAGACGGCCGTCGCTCGCGGTCGTATTGGTCGGCGAGGATCCCGCCTCGCAGATCTATGTCAGGAACAAGATCAAGGGCTGCGAAGAGGTGGGCATCCGCTCCGTCGGACGCTATCTGAAGGGGACGGCGACCGAGGAAGAGGTGCTTGCGGCCGTCCGTGCGCTCGCCGAAGACGGCGAAGTGGACGGGATTTTGGTGCAGTTGCCGCTGCCCCGCGGGTTAGACGCCGATCGGATCCTCCGGGCGATCCCGGCGGAGAAGGACGTCGACGGATTTTCGGCGGAAAATCTCGGTCTGCTCGCGCGGCGGGAGGAGGGGACGGTCGCCTGTACGCCGCTCGGCGTGATGGAACTTCTGAAACGGTATGAGATCCCCCTCCGCGGCAAGCGCGCCGTGGTCGTCGGCAGGAGCAACATCGTGGGCAGGCCGATGGCGCTGCTGCTGCTCAACGCGGACGCAACGGTCACAATCTGCCATTCCGCGACCCGAGATCTCAGGGAGGAGTGTCTGCGTGCGGACATTCTCGTCTCGGCGGTCGGCAAAGCGAAACTCATCACCGGGGATATGGTGAAGGAGGGCGCCGTCGTCATAGACGTCGGCATGAACCGCGACGAAAACGGACTCTGTGGTGATGTGGACTTCGAGGCCGTGAGCAAAAAGGCGTCCTACATCACGCCCGTGCCGGGCGGCGTAGGACCCATGACGGTCGCGATGCTGCTTTCCAACACGGTGTCGGCGGCGGAACGCGCCCAAACGAAATGACGGACTTTCAGAAAAAATACGGCGGATACCTCGATTTTTTCGAGGCCGCACTCAAGAAATACTGCGCGGAGATGAATGATCTTCCGTCCATGCTCGCGGAGAGTATGCGCTACTCTCTGCTTTCGGGCGGGAAGCGGGTTCGTCCCGTGCTCTTTTTTGCAGCATTGGAGCTCTTCGGGCGGGACTTTCGCGGCGAGGCGCCGCTTGCGGTCGCGCTCGAGTGCATCCACACCTATTCGCTGATCCACGACGATCTTCCCGCCATGGACGACGATGACTATCGGCGGGGGAATCCCTCCAACCACAAGGTCTTCGGCGAGGCAAACGCCATCCTTGCGGGCGACGGGCTCCTGTCCGAGGCGTGCTCTATGCTTTTGCACGAGGGAATGAGGTCGGAAGCGCATCTCATGGCTGCCGCCTGCCTCATGGACGCGGCGGGCGCGCGGGGCATGGTTGCTGGGCAATCCGCCGACCTCCTCTATTCCGGCAAAGCGGGCAGCGAAGAGGAACTGCGTTACATTTACGAGCACAAGACGGGCAGGCTGCTCACCGCGCCCCCCGTGATGGCGGCGATCCTTGCGGGCGGGGACGAGGCTTCTATGCGGCGCTTCGGGCGGGAACTCGGTATGCTCTTCCAGCTCACGGACGATCTGCTCGACGTAAAGGGGAACGGCGCCCTGATGGGCAAGACGGCGGGGAAAGACGAGCGTGAGGGAAAGCTCACCTGCGTGAAGGTGTTCGGGATAGAGAAGTCGGAACGGCTCGCCGACGCCGCTGCCGCGGACTGCATGGCGATCTTGCGCGCATACGGCGGAAGGGCGGCGTTTTTGGAGGACCTCGTGCGGTTTGTTCGCAGCCGCGATAACTGATATTTGTTCCGGAAAGGGCGGAAGGGGGATCCGAACGATGAGAAACATTACGGACAGGGAGCTGAAATCCGCTTCCCTCACACAACTCAAGCAGGACTGCGAGGAGCTCAGAGAGGAGATCTTCCGCACCGTCTCGGTCTGCGGCGGGCATCTCGCCTCCAATTTGGGCGCGGTCGAATTGACCGTCGCCCTGCACCGCGTGTTCGATTTTCCCAAAGATAAGCTCGTGTTCGACGTCGGGCACCAATGCTATACCCATAAATTGCTCTCGGGGCGGGCGAATAAGTTCCACACCCTGCGGAAGCGCGGCGGGCTCTCCGGCTTTCCCAAGCGCGAGGAGAGCGAATACGACTGCTACGGCACGGGGCATGCGGGCACGGCGCTCTCGGCCGCGCTCGGATTTGCCAAGGCGCGGGATCTGAAGGGGGAGGACTATGAAGTGATCGCGCTGGTCGGCGACGGCTCCTTCCAGAACGGGCTCGTCTATGAGGCGCTCGGCAGCATCAAGATCCTAAAGAGCCGCGTGCTCCTCATTCTCAACGACAACGGGCTCTCCATCTCTCCGACGGTCGGCGGGATGCACGAGATTCTCGAGGAGCTGAAGGGCGGCTCGGGGGACGTGAAGCTGTTCGAACGCTTCGGGCTTACATACCGCGGGATCGTGAACGGAAACGATCTCGGGGAGCTCCTGCCCGCGCTCGAAGAGGCCAAAGAACGCCTGAAGGAGGGGAGTGTGCTCCTCCATGTCGTCACAAAGAAGGGGCAGGGGTATCCGTTCTGCGAGCGTGCGCCCGTCGAAACGCACGGGGTCAGCCCCTCTGCCGCCGAAAGGGAATATTCCACCGCGCTCGGCGAAGAGCTCTGCGCGCTCGCCGAAAAAGACGGCAGGATCGTCGCCGTCACGGCGGCGATGACCGATGCGCTCGGGCTTCGCGGGTTTTTCGGCCGCTTCCCGGACAGAGCGTTCGACGTAGGCATCTGCGAAGAGCATGCCTCCGTGCTGTGCGCCTCTATGGCGGCGGCGGGGCTGAAGCCGTATTACGCCATCTATTCCACCTTTTTGGAGCGCGCCTTCGACGAAGTCATCCACGATATCTGCGCGCAGAATCTGCCCGTGACCCTCTGCATCGATCGGGCGGGGATCTCGGGCGCGGACGGAGAGACGCATCAGGGGGCGTTCGATTTGAGCTATCTCTCGTTCATTCCCAACCTCGCGATCGCGATCCCCAAGGACATCGGGGAACTGCGCGCCATGCTGCGCCTGAGCGCAAACTACCCCGCGCCGCTCGCGATCCGTTACCCCCGGGAGGGCACGGAGGGGGAGGTTTTGCCACTCGAAATCGGAAAATTCGAGGTTTTGCATAGTAATATGTCTGACATAGTATTGCTTGCGGCGGGCGAAAGGTGCCTGAAACTTGCCGAAACAGTGCGTTTGAAACTTTCCGGGGAGGGCATGGACTTCACCCTCGTCAACGCCCGCTTCTTGCGTCCGCTCGACGAAGAATTGCTCTTAAGTCTCGGGAAGAGCTATATTTTCACGCTCGAGGACAACATGCTCGCGGGCGGGCTTGGCGACGCGGTCGCGCGGTTCTACCGTGAGCGGGGGATCCGAAAGACGGTCATGAGCTTCGGCTACGGCGACCGGTTCATTCCGCACGGGCAGCCGCGGGAGCTCATGGAGAGCTTCGGCCTCGACCCTGCGGCGGTCGAAGGGGCGATCAGGAGGGCGTATGCGGGCGGATAAGTTCTTTGCGGAGCGGTTCGGCTCCCGGACCAAGGCCGCCGAAGCGCTTAAAAAGGGGCTCGTCCTGCGCGGCGGGCGCGCGCTCTCGCCCGACGACGAGGCGGAGGAGGGCGATCTCTTCGAATTTGCCGATCCCGGCGAGGAGTTCGTCTCGAACGGCGGATACAAGCTCGCGCGCGGGCTCGACGCCTTCGGCGCGGACGTCGCCGGGAAGGTGTTTGCGGATCTGGGCGCGAGTACGGGCGGCTTTACGGATTGTTTGCTCCGCCGCGGCGCGGCGCATGTCTTTTGCGTGGATGTGGGCGTGAGCCAGCTCGCGCCCTCCCTGCGCGCGGATGGACGGGTCACGGAGACGGACGTGACCACGGATGCGCCCACGGCCACAGCGGAGCCTGTGACCACAGAAGCACCTGCCGGCAC
>CANROI010000104.1 GCA_947632165.1 uncultured Clostridia bacterium | reverse complement strand
AGATAATACAGCCCCGCAAAATGATAGGGATCGCCGCCGGGTTTTTCCTCGGTCACATAGAACCCGTTCTCCTCCCACGGGATCCGCCCGCCGAGCGGGAAGGGCGAGATCTTGGCAAACGCTTCCGCCGAAATTTTGAGGGAGTTGACCCTGAGCCCCTTGACGGGCGGCAGCTCATAGGCGCGCAAAAAGGCAGGGAAATCGATTCCCGGCCTCTCTTTCATGCGTCTTATAAATGCTTCGGGTAACTCCGTCATCGTCCGTCCTCCGCGCGGACAGGCCGCGCCCGCCTACATGCTCTCGAGCGCGCTCTCGAGCTGTTCGAGGGGAATGAACGCCGCGCCCGCCGTGAGCGCGTTCTGGCAGCGGCTCCCCTCCGCGCCGCGCGCGATATACACGTTGCACTCGGTGGGATGGGAGGTGTATTGCCCGCCCGAGGCGAAGATCGCCTCCACGAGCTTGCGCGAAACGCAGACGTCGTCTTCGATGTCCCGCGAGAAGCAGAAGACCTTGCCGTCGAGCGAGCCCCCGCGCTTGCGCTTGTGCATATATTTGTTGACGTAGCGGTAGAATTCCTCGTGCGCCCGCATGTGCGCCTCCCGCTTTTCCTCCCGCTCGGAGAGGAAGCGGCGGAGCCCTTCGGAATTGAGCGGACGGATCTTGTAGCCCGCAATCTTGCCCGCGCGGACGGCATACTTTTCGGCAAAGCCGGGGAGCGAGACGCCCTCCCGCTTGCAGAGCACCTCGCAGACCCGCATCGTCGCATAGGCGTCGTCGACGGCGCGGTGCGGGGTAAATTCCACGCCCAACTCCTCCGCCATCGCCTGCAGGCCGTACTGCCGCGTGAAATTCTTCTCCGTATTCATGTAGAAGAACTGCGTATCGTAAAAATGGAAGCGGAACGAGGGCAGTTTATAGCGCTTGGTCTCGAGGTTGAGATAGTTGACGTCGTTGATGGTCGCATGCCCGCAGACGACGCTGTCCTTCTCCTCCAAAAGTTCCTTGATGCGCCCGTATTCCGCGGGGAAAGTGGGATACTTCTTGAAATCTTCGTATTCATACGGCAACACCAACCCCTCGCCGCCCCTTCGGCCGGTGAGGTGGAACTTGCCCCGCGGATTGAGGAGGATGTCCTCCCGCGCGAGGAGATGGAAGTTTTCGTCGGTGACGACGTACCCGAACGCGCAGATCTTTGCGACATTTTTATAGACGCAGGCGCATTCGATATCGAAAAATACGTATTTCATCCAAATATCCCGCGGTCTCCGCACGCGCTGCGTGCGGGTCCGCTTATTGCTTGACTTTGATCTCCGTCATGCCGCCCATATAGGGACGGAGCACTTCGGGAATGTTGACGCTGCCGTCCGCACGGAGATGATTCTCGAGGAATGCGATCAGCATTCTCGGGGGAGCGACGACGGTGTTGTTGAGGGTGTGCGCAAATTCGCTGCCCTTCGCCGTCTTGTAGCGGATCCCGAGCCGCCGCGCCTGTGCGTCGGTGAGGTTGGAGCAGGACCCGACTTCGAAATACTTCTGCTGGCGGGGGGACCACGCCTCCACGTCCACGCTCCTGTATTTGAGGTCGGCGAGGTCGCCCGAACAGCACTCGAGGGTGCGGACGGGGATCTGCATGGACACAAACAGCTCCACGGTGTAGTTCCACATCTTCTCGTACCACGCGCAGCTCTCCTCCGGCTTGCAGATGACGATCATCTCCTGCTTTTCGAATTGGTGGATGCGGTAGATGCCCCGCTCCTCGATGCCGTGCGCGCCCTTCTCCTTGCGGAAGCAGGGGGAATAGCTCGTGAGCGTGAGCGGAAGTTTGCTCTCGTCGATCGTCGTCCCCATGAACCGGCCGATCATCGAATGCTCGCTCGTGCCGATGAGGTAGAGATCCTCGCCCTCGATCTTATACATCATGCCGTCCATTTCTTCGAAGCTCATCACGCCCGTGACGACGGAGGAGCGGATCATGAACGGAGGAATGCAGTAGGTGAAGCCCTTGTTGATCATGAAGTCGCGCGCATAGGCGAGGATCGCCGAATGCAGCCGCGCGATATCCCCCGTAAGATAGTAAAATCCCTGCCCGCTCGTCCGCCGCGCGCTGTCGATGTCGATCCCGCCGAGCTTTTCGAGAATGTCGATGTGATAGGGGATCTCGAAATCGGGCGTTTTGGGCTCGAGGAAGCGCTCGCGCTCCACGTTCTCGGAGTCGTCTTTGCCGATGGGCGTCTCGGGCGAGATGATGTTGGGGATGCGCATCATCACCTTTTTGAGCTTTTCGCTCACTTCCGCCTCTTCCGCCTCGAGCTGGGCAAGCCGGTCGGCGTCGGCGTTCACCTTTGCCTTGACCGCCTCGGCCTCTTCGGTCTTCTTTTCGCGCATGAGCTGCCCGATCTGCTTGGAGAGCGCATTGCGCGCGGCACGGAGCCCGTCGCCCTCGACGAGCAACGCGCGCCGCTTTTCATCGAGCGCAAGCGCCTCGTCCACGAGGGGGAGCTTCTGCTCCTGAAACTTTTTTCTGATGTTCTCCCGAACGAGCTCGGGATCGCTGCGAATCAATGCGATATCGATCATGATCATACCTCGAACCGATAAATTCATCGGTAACGGTTCTATTATACATCATTTTGCGCGCGAATGCAATTGTTTCCCGAAGCCGTGACAAAAAAAGGCATTGACATTTTGCGCGCAGGCGTGTATAATAAGGCTATCTTATTGAGCGAGGTGAGCGTATGCAGCCGGGCGAGCCTGAAAAAAAGAAAGAGGACGAACGTTCCTATTTTTCGCGTCTCCTCGAGCGCGGAGGGCTCTTGTTTGCGGATCCCGACAAGGGCAAGCGCAGAGTGATGCGCAAATTCCGCCATGCCAGGAACATTCCGAGCGAAAAAGAGGTGGAACGCTTCACCCCCGCCCTCGACGAAGGGCTGACCGAGGCGCAGGTGGACGAGCGCTTCTCCCAATACCTCTTCAACGACGTCAACAAGAAGTACAGCAAGTCCTATGCCGCGATCTTCGCGGGCAACCTCTGCACGATCTTCAATCTGCTCTGCGTAGTCGTTGCGATCGCGCTCATTCTCGCGGGCGCGCCCCTCAACCAATATCTCTTCGTCGTCATCTTTGCCGCCAACCTCGTGATCGGCATTCTGCAGGAGATCCTCGCAAAGCGGCAGATCGACAAGCTCGCCGTCCTCATTTCGGCGACGGCGAAGGTCATGCGCGGCGGCGTGCTCAAAGAGATCTCCATCAAGGAGCTCGTCCTCGACGACGTGCTCCTGCTCGAAGCGGGGCAGCAGGTGCCCGCCGACTGCATCCTTGCCGAGGGAACGGTCGAGGTCAACGAATCCCTTCTGACGGGGGAATCCGCCTCGGTGAAGAAGAATGAGGGCGACATGCTCTATGCGGGCTCCTTCCTCTCGAGCGGCTCCTGCCGCGTGCGCGTCGACAAAGTCGGCAAGGCGACCTACCTCAACATCCTCACCTCCAAGGCCAAAAAATACCAGCGCCCGAGCTCGGAGATCCTCAACTCCATCCGCGTATTCATCCGCGCGATCGGGCTCATGATCCCCGTCGTCGCGGGCCTCATGTTCTGGACCAACCTCAACAGCCACGGCATCGATTTCTCCGCGCTCGAGTGGAGCCAATACGCCGAGTCCATCATATACACGAGCACCGTCGTCATCGGCATGATCCCCTCGGGGCTGCTGCTTCTGACCTCCCTCGCCATGGCGGTGGGCGTGAGGCGGCTCGCAAAGAAACAGACGCTCGTGCAGGATATGAACTCCCTCGAGATGCTCGCGCGGGTGAACGTCCTCTGCCTCGACAAGACGGGCACGATCACCGACGGCAGAATGACGGTGAACGACTGCATGATCCTCGAAGGCGAGATGGAATACTCCTTGGACGAGGTGATGGGCAGCATGCTCGCCGCCCTCGACGACAACAACCAGACCTCGATCGCCCTGAAGGAGCGCTTCGGGCTCTCCACCGCCCTGCAGGCAACGGAGATCCTGCCCTTCTCCTCCAAGAGAAAGTTCTCCGCGGTCACGTTCAAGAAAGCGGGCACCTTCGCCTTCGGCGCGCCGGAATTTGTGCTCAAGCCCATGCCCTCCCGCATTGAGCGGATCGTCAAGCAGTATGCGCAGGTGGGATACCGCGTACTGCTGCTCGTCTCGGCACAGGGCGCCATTGAGAATGAGAAACTTCCCCCCGCGCTCAAACCCTGCGCCCTCATCACCCTTGCCGACAACATCCGTCCCGACGCGGTGGAGACCGTGAAATGGTTCAGGGAGAACGATGTGGACATCCGCATCATCTCGGGGGATAATCCCGTCACCGTCTCCGAAGTCGCCCGCCGGGTGGGCGTGCCCAACGCCAACAAATATATCTCCCTCGAGGGGCTCACCGACATCGAAGTGGAGAACGTCGCCTGCCAATATGCGGTGTTCGGGCGGGTGACGCCCGAACAGAAGGCGATCCTCGTCCGCACGCTCAAGCGGAACGGCAACACCGTCGCCATGACGGGCGACGGCGTGAACGACCTGCTCGCGCTCAAAGAGGCGGACTGCGCGATCTCCGTCGCCTCGGGCAGCGAGGCCGCGCGGAACGTGAGCCACCTCGTGCTCATGAACAACAACTTCATGAATCTGCCCGCCGTCGTCAACGAGGGGAGACGGGTGATCAACAACGTCAAGAACAGCGCTTCGCTCTATATCATGAAGACGCTCTTCACGGCCCTGCTCGCCGTGATCTGCGTGATCATGCGGGAATCCTACTTCTTCCTGCCGAGCAACATGATCCTCTTCGAGATCTTTGTGGCGGCGATCCCCTCCTTTGTCATTTCGCTGCAGCCCAATTCGAGCCGCGTGAAGGGGAAATTCATCCTATACGTCCTTTCGCGAAGTATTCCGGGCGCGATCACCCTCATCCTGTGCGTGCTCGCCGTCTACTTCGGGCGGATCTGGTTCCCCGACTACGGGTTCGACACCAACTTCCGCCCCCTGCTCGTACTTGCCGTCACCTTCGGCGGGATCGTCATCCTGTATCAGGTGCTGAAGCCGCTCAACCTCATCCGCACCCTGCTCTACGGAGGCTGCCTCTGCGTGTGCGTGATCTTTTTCGCCGTACCTTCGCTCGGGAACTTCATCTGTCCCGGCTGGGAAGGCGTCACCTTCAACCTCTCGCAGATTCTCTATATCCTCGTCGTCATGCTCGCGGGCTTCCCCGTCTCCGGCTGGCTGACCAAAGCATGCGACCTGTTCAACACCGACTGACCGTTCATACTTGTCACAATATCATGCAGACATCATGCAGGGGGCGCGCCCGCTTTGCAAGCGGGCGCGCCCCTCATTTCATCTTTTCGGGTCC
>CANROI010000103.1 GCA_947632165.1 uncultured Clostridia bacterium | reverse complement strand
AGATCACCTCGTTCCTGCCGTAGTCGAAGCGGCGGGTCCCCCAGCTCTTATGCTCCATTCTGTCCCATTGGCTGCTTTCATAGAGAGGTTGCCCGTCAAATTCATAGAGCCCATGCGCATCTTTGGGGAAATGCGCGGGCACCCAGTCGACAATGACGCCGATCCCGGCCTTGTGGAACTCGTCTACTAAATGCATGAAATCCTTGGGCGTGCCGAGGCGGGAAGTGACCGCAAAATATCCGGTGACCTGATACCCCCACGAACCGTCGAACGGATACTCCGTCACGGGCATGAATTCCACATGCGTGTAGCCCATCTCCTTCACATAGGGAACAAGCTCGCGTGCAAGATCAAGGTAGGAGTAATAGTTGCCGTCCTCGTATTTTTTCCACGAGAGAAGGTTGACCTCATAGATGTTCATCGGCGAAGTGAAGCTGTTGCGCCGATAGAGCGCCTCGAGATACTGCCGGTCCTCCCAACCATATCCATCGAGGTCGTAGATCTTGGAGGCGTTCCGGGGAGGCGTCTCGGTGTGGAAGCCGACCGGATCGCACTTCATGAGCTTTCTTCCGTCGCGGGTGTGGATACAATATTTATAAGTGTCGTACTGCTTGAGCCCGGGGATGAACAATTCATACGTCTCGCCGTCGACCATGGGCTTCATGAAATCGGCGTCGGGATCCCATCCGTTGAAGTCGCCGACGATCGAAACCTTCTCCGCATGGGGTGCCCATACGCGGAAAGTATATCCCTTTTCACCGTTTTTCACCGCGCTGTGCGCGCCGAACGTCTCATAGATCCGGTCGTTCTTGCCGTGATGGTAGAGATACAGCGGAAAATCCATCTCGTCGCGGTATTCGTCTTTTTTCATATGCTTCTCCCCCCTTGCCGCTGCCGCATGCAACGCACAGGCCTTTTCATATCGTATACTATTATACTATATTTTTCCGAGACTTTCAATACCCATTTTCAAATTTTTCCGAATTTTTGAAAAATTTTTGCGGCTTTTTGCCGACCGTTTTTGCGCATATATAAAAAATTCCCCCGCCGCAGCCGCGGCCGGGAGAAAGTGCGCGTTCAATCGAGGATCTCTTTTGCGACGGAGAAGATATCGCCCGCACCGAGCACGAGAACGAGGTCCTCCGCTTCGATGAGCTGCGAGAGCCGTCTCCGCAGTTGTTCGGGCGTCTGGACATAGATCCCCTCGGGCAGTTTCGAAACAAGCGTATAGGCGCTTCCGTCCGCGTCAAAGGGTTCTCTTGCGGCGTAGGTCCTGTAGATGATCGGGCTCTCGGTCCCCCTCAGCACCGAGACGAATTCGTCCATAAAATCACGCGTGCGCGTGTAGGTGTGCGGCTGAAAGACGACCCTGACGGTGCCGAGGCAGATGCGCCGCGCGGTGGCGAGCACGGCGGCGATCTCCCGCGGATGATGCGCATAGTCGCAGACGACGGGCGCGCCGCAGATCCTGCCGACCGCTTCGAACCGCCGTCCTACGCCGCGGAATTGCCCGAGCCCCGCTTTGATCTCCTCCGCCGAAAAGCCGGAGAGCCGCGCCGCCGCAAAAGCCGCCAGGGCGTCGTATACCATCACCTGTCCCACGGCGTTCAGCCTGACCCGCACGAGCGGGATCCCCTTCTCGGAGACGGTGAACACATATTTTTCGCCCACGGAGCGGAGCCCCTCCGCACGGATGTCCCCGCCGTACAGCCCGAAGCTCAGGGCATGCGGCAGCGTCCGCGCACGCACGTCGTCGGCATTCACGACGAGCCTGCTTGCATTGCGGGCGAAGTCACGATAGGCTTCGAAGAGTTCCGCTTCACTATGGTAACAATCGGTATGGTCGAGGTCGGTGTTGAGAATGACGGCGATTTCGCTCTTCAGCCTGAGAAAGCTGCGCTGGAATTCGCAAGCCTCGGTGAGAAAGTACTCCCCGCCCGTGCTGTGGTAGTTTCCGAGCACGAGATCTTCGCCGCCGATGTGGCAGGTATACGGGCGGCCGCCCGTCTGAAAGATGTGCGCCAGCATGGAGGTCGTGGAAGTCTTCCCATGGCAGCCCGCTACAGAGATGACATGCGGGAAGGCGTCTGCGACTTCTCCCAAAAGCTGTGCCCGTGGAACGAGCCGCTTGCCCGCTGCCCGCGCGGCCGAAAGTTGCGGATCGGACTCGGGGACCGCGCCCGTATAGACGACGGTATCCTCCGTGATCTCCTCGTCGCTCCCTATGTGGACGGGGATCCCGGCTCCCCTCAATTTGCGCGTGAACGCCCCTTCCTGCAGATCGCTTCCGCGGACGCTCGCCCCGCTATCGTGCAATAGCTGTGCAAGGGCGCTCATGCTCACGCCCCCGATCCCGATAAAATAATAGCTTTTTTGCGGCGGAAAATTCAGCATGCAACATACTATGCCGCTGCCCGCGCCCGCGGTGAATCGGTATTGTTTCCTTCAAGGTCGCTGCGGGGATCAAAAGCGCACAAAAAAAACGCGCAACTCTTCAGCACGCGTCTTTTTCTCCAACTTCCGATTCACGAAAGGGGCACTACGTTGACGGCCCTCAGCTTTCCGCTGTCCTTGGGGTCGGGCTCGGTCTCGAATGTGACCTTCTGCCCTTCCTTCAACGTACGGAAGCCCTCCGTCTGAATTGCGGAGAAGTGAACAAAAATGTCGTCTCCGCCTTCATCATTGGAAATGAATCCGTAACCCTTTCCGTCATTGAACCATTTAACAGTTCCGTTCACAATATATACCTCCTGTGGCGCCGTTATGAAAAGCAACCGCACGAAAAAAACACAGAGGTTTTCCCGAACGAAAGTTATCAATTTCCAGTGCCTTATTCATTATATCAACGATGGGTATAATTGTCAATAACAAAATGGGAATTTTTTGTTATTTTTTCAAAAAATTTTCGAGCAGTTCGCCTTGGTTGCGCGTGAACTCTCCGATTTCCTCCGGCTTCAGTTGCCGGTAAGCGAGCAGCGCAAGATAGTAGATCTGCAATGCGGTGAGCTTCCGTTTCTCTTCATCCGCCTCTTTGAGAGCGGAAACCGCGGGCGATGCCGTGTTCACAACAAGGGTCACTTCCGTATCCTCTTCGCCCATGCGGTAGAAGGAATTCATCTCGGACATCCTGCGCGTAAATTCCGCCACATTGACAACGGCGGGAACCGCCGCATCCTTCAGCTTTTCCGTCTTTACTTTGACGCCCTTCCCCTCAAGCGCCGCGGAAAAGATCTCTTCGATCTCCTTGTCTCCGTCCTCGCCCGCCTCGTCTTTGAGCGACTGCGAGACATCCGCGTCGATGCGCAGGAAGCGGACGCGCGTCGGATTCCTGTATTCGAGATAACTGATGAAATGAGGATCGATGAAAGTGTCGCAGAGGATCGCATCGAGGCCGGCGTCTTTGAACATCTTCACATAGGTCGCCTGACGGTTTTCGTCGGAGACATAGTACACCGCCTGCGGCTCCTTTCCCTCTTTGCTCTCTTCCTCGCTCACTTCCGCGCCGTAGAAGCTCTCGATGGGACGGTATTCTCCCGCCAAATTTTTGTAGATGATGATCTCTTTGACCGCTTCGTAGAACTTCTCGTCCTTGATGCAGCCGAATTTGACGAATGTAGCAAGATCCTTCCAGCAATTTTCGTATTTCTCGCGGTCCTTTCTGAAGAGCTCGAGCAATTTGTCTGCGACCTTCTTGGTGATATGCGAGGCGATCTTCTGCACCTGCTTATCGTTCTGAAGGAAGGAACGGGAGACGTTGAGCGGAATATCGGGGCAATCGATCACGCCGTTCAGAAGCATCAGAAATTCGGGGATGACTTCCTTGATATTGTCCGCAATGTACACCTGGTTGCAGTAGAGTTTGACCTGCCCGCGCTCGAGTTCGACCTGCTTTTTCACCTTCGGGAAATAGAGGATCCCCTTCAGGCGGAAAGGATAGTCCATGTTGAGATGGATCCAGAACAAGGGCTCGTTGTAATCGGAAAATGTCTCGCGGTAGAAGGTCTTATATTCCTCCTCCGTGCAGTTCTTAGGCTGCTTGAGATAGAGCGGCTCGGTCGTATTGACCGGTTTGTCCTCCTCCGTCCCCTTGGGATTGAGATAGATCTCATAGGGCATGAAAGAACAATATTTCCGCAGAAGACTGCGCACCTCGAATTCCTTGAGATATGCCTTCTCCTCTTTTGCAAGGTGCATCACGACCTTTGTGCCGCGACCTGCCTTCTCGCAGTCCTCGACCGTATAGGTGCTCTCGCCGTCCGACTGCCAATGGACGGCCGGCGCGTCTTTCCGATAGGATTTTGTGAAGATCTCGATGTTTTCGGAGACCATATACGCGGAATAGAAGCCGAGCCCGAAGTGTCCGATAATCCCCTCCCCGCCCGCTTTTTCATATTTTTCTACGAAATCCGCGGCGCCCGAAAAGGCGATCTGGGTGATATAGGTCTCGACCTCTTCTTCCGTCATGCCGATCCCATTGTCCTCCACGGTCAGAGTGCCCGCCTTTTCATCCGTCGTCACGGTGATCCGGAAGGGTTCGCCCTCCTCCGCCTCGCCCAAATCGATGAGCTTCTTCAGCTTCGTGATCGCGTCGGACGCGTTCGAAACGATCTCGCGGAGGAAGATATCCTTGTCCGAGTAGAGCCATTTCTTGATGATCGGCATCATGTTTTCGCTGGAAATTTTGATGTTGCCCGTTTTAGCCATATTAAAAAACCTTCTTTTTGAATTCCTTAATTATATAAACGAAAAAAATCGCCGCAAAACATGCGGCGAAAAATTTTTCGGAAAATGTTTATTCCGCGGCGGTCTCGCGGGGGATCTCCGCACGGGAGAGATCTTCGTTGAACCGCTTGTGCCAAAAATAATAGATCGCATAGATGAGCGGCATGCCGAGGTTGGTCTCGAGGCAGGAATTGACGAGCAGCGTGCGGATGCTCGCGCCGTTCATCGGGCGGATCCCGTTGACAAGCAACGAAAATTCCCAACCGAACTGTACGCAGAAGCCGATCAGACAGAGCCAAAGAATGTTGACGAACGCGTCCTTCGGCGATTTTCTCATGAGAAGGACGGCCAGGATGAGATAGCTGACGACGAGCACAACCCCCATCCAACCGTGGTAGGCGCCCGTCGTGCGGGAGGTCGTGATCGTCGCCTCACCGCCGAGTTCGCTGATCGAGGGGCAGATCATCCACCACATCACGATCAGAAAGATCCAATATTTTGCATAGGCGTCCTTGCTGATGAGCACCCAGATAAAGGCGAAATTCGTAAACCCGTAGCTCATGGACATCCACAGGAGCACCCAGAATGTTCCGCTTGCGCCCTGCAAAACGCCGTCGATGTAGACCGTTCGGGTGTGGCTCAACAGATAAAAGCCGCCGAAATCGACCAGCGTGTAGAGCACCCCGCCGAAAAGCGCAAACAGAACGGTCGA
>CANROI010000102.1 GCA_947632165.1 uncultured Clostridia bacterium | reverse complement strand
AAAGAAAATGATGAATAAAATTGGCAAATTATTTCTTTAAGTGTTTTTATTTCCAAAAAAGTTCGCCGAATGTTCTAATAAATGAACATAATTTATTGAAATTATCAAAATTACTCTCGCAAATTGGGGTCAAAATCAATATACTAATTATTAAAAAAGTAAAATTTTTATTTTTTGCGCATTTTGTATTGACACTTTTGAAAATATGTGATAGTATTATATTGAAAAGTTCGTCGAATAGAACATTCGATGAAAAAAACAGGAGGAAACAGATGAAACAAAGAACCAAAGTGCTGAAAGGCGCGGCGTCGAAACTGCTCGCGGTCGCAGCGGGATTCGCGATCTTTATGCCCGCGCTCGTTCCGTCCGCATCGCAGGCCGATGCAGCCACGGCGGAGAAGTTCTCAAGCAAGATCTCTGCGGGCGCCATGCTCGAAAAGAGTCTCGATTTGAACCTCCGCATCGCGGAAGAGGGGGCAGTTTTGCTCAAAAACGAAGACAACGCCCTTCCTCTTCAAAAAAATGAGAGAGATGTTACTGTTTTTCACTCGATCGGGAACAGCATCGTCGGCTACTTCGGTGCCAACGAGAACTACATGATCTCCGCGCTTCACGCCTTCACAGGCTTCAAAGCCGGGGCAGAGCAGAACCCGCACACCATTTACGAGAGTCTCGAAAAGAACAACGTGCATTACAACCCGAATATGCGCGCGCTGTACGATAAGTACTCTTACTATGTGGCAGACGGCTCCATCCACAACTTCCGCGGCCCGGACGTGGACATCATCCGCGGCGCGGAGAAGTCCTTCGGCAATTACGAGGACGTCGCGATCGTCACGATCACCCGCGTGGGCGTGGAGGGCTACGACGCGCTCCGCTTGCAGGATCCGACCGACGGTCTGGTCACCTTCAAGCCCGAAAAGGGCGAGCACATCCTCCAGCTGAACGAGGGTGAAAAGGCGCTCTTCTCCTATCTGAAGGAGCAGAACTTCGGGAAGATCGTCGTGCTCATGAATTCCCCGATCCCCGTGGAGATCGCGGAACTTCAGGACGACGAGGACATCAACGCGATCCTTTGGATCGGCTATCCCGGCTGGAACGGTTTCGAGGCGATCGGCGAACTCCTAACGGGCGCCGTCAATCCCTCCGGCCGGCTCACAGATACCTGGGCGGTCGACCTCTCGAAGGATCCCACCTATCAGAATTTCTATAACAACAGCCAGGTCTCCGAAGACGGCAAGCCGCATTACAGCGTGCGCAAGGCCGGTGCAGACGGCGCCGACGCGACTGCGACGAACTATGTGAGCATCGACTATGCCGAGGGCATCTATGTCGGCTACCGTTTCTACGAGACCGCCGACGCAGAGGGCTATTTCGATGGCGGCTACTACAACCGCACGAACGGCGTTCTGTATCCCTTCGGCTACGGCCTCAGCTACACCTCCTTCACGCAGGAGTTTGTGGGCGAGCCCAAGGTGGAAGGGGAAGAGATCACCGTGCAGGTCAAGGTGACGAACACGGGCTCCGTATCCGGCAAGGAAGTCGTGCAGCTCTACTATACCGCACCCTACACGGACGGCAAGATCGAAAAATCGGCCAAGAACCTCGTCGCCTTCGACAAGACGGAGGAACTTGCCCCCGGCAAGAGCGAGACGGTCGAACTCACCTTCGCTAAGCGCGACATGGCGTCCTACGACTACAACGACGCCAACGGCGACAGCCACAAGGGCTACGAGCTCGAGGCGGGCGAATATACGCTCACGCTCGGCAAGAACGCGCATGAGGCTTGGGGGACCAAGACCTATACGCAGGCCCAACAGGCGAACTATGACACCGACTCCGCTTCGGGCGCTGCGATCGGCAACCTGTTCTCCAAGGAGAACGGCTGGATGAACGTGGACCGTTCCAACTATTCGGCGGACGGCAAGGGCGTTCAGTTCATGAGCCGCAGCGACTTCGAGGGGACCTTCCCCGAGAGCGCGGGCGATGTGACCTTCTCCGCCGAGGCGGTGGACTATCTCGACCGCATGATCAATCCCTCCTCTTCGGCAGCCGTCGACGAGACGACCGACCCCTGGTACAAAGCGAGCGTTCCCGAGGGCTGGGATCAGGCGACGGATACCTCCGACCGTGAGGACGGCTACACCGCGATCCGTCTCTACGACATGATTGGGATCGACCCGAACGGCAAGACGCCGATCGAGGGCGGCAAACTGAACGGGCTCACGGGCGAAGCGGCATGGAACAAGTTCATGAACCAGCTCACCTGGGACGAACTCCGCGAGATCGTCAGCGACGCGAACTTCTCCACCCCCGCGATCGAAGCGATCGGCAAGCCCAGAACCGTCGATAACGACGGCCCTGCGCAGATCGGTACGCAGACGACCCCCTGCATGAACTTTGCATGCGGCACGAACATCGCCGCCACCTGGAATGCGGAGCTCGCCGAAGAATACGGCGAACTGATCGGCGACCACGGCATCAACCAGGGCATCACCGGTTGGTACGGCCCCGGCCTCAACATCCACCGCAGCGCATTCGGCGGCAGAAACTATGAGTATTACAGCGAAGACGGTATCCTTGCGGGACGCATTGCCGCAGCGACCATCCGCGGCGCGGCGTCGAAGGGCATCGTCACCTACATGAAGCACTTCGCCCTCAACAACCAGGAAGAGAGCCGCCACGGCGTCATGACCTGGAGCAACGAGCAGGCGATGCGTGAGATCTATCTCAAGCCCTTCGAGCTCGCCGCAAAAGAGGGCGGCGCCACGGGCGTGATGACCTCCTTCAACAACATCGGCGGGATCCCCGCATGCGAACACTACAACCTCTGCGTCTCCCTCCTCACCGAGGAATGGGGCTTCAAGGGCGCGATCATCACCGACGCCTACAACGACTCCAAGTGGACTCCCAACCGCGTTGTGCGCGCTCAGAACATCCCGCTCGGCTACTATCTCACCCTGAGAGACGGCCTCATCGGCGGCACCTGGGATGCGGCACAGAAGCTCCCCGTGCTCAACGGCGAGGCGAGCGCCACCCATTACTATGCCGTCAGAATGACCGCGCAGCGCATGCTCTACGCCGTCGCGAACTCCAACGGCATGAACGAGACCATCGACCTCATGAAGGATCCCATCAACGCGGAGCTCTTCCCCGAAGCGGGCTATACGCTCACCCTGAAGCAGGGCTCGAACGGATACATGCCGCTCAAGCCCGAGACGACCGAAGAGGGCATGAAGGGCTACGACAATGGCAACATCACCTTCACGGGCGGCAATGCAGCGGCGCAGGGTCAGTACACCAAGATCATCCCGAGCGGCGACTGCGTGACGCAGGGCAGAGACGGCGATTGGTTCTTCATCGTTCCCGGCGTCGAGATGCACGTGGGCGGCGATACGCTCTATGATACTCCTCAGGCGGGCGAATGGACCCTGCAGTGGAAGATCATCAAGGGCGGCTATTCCGTCACGAGAACCGTGAAGGTCGTCATCCAATCCGCCTTCACGATCGGCAACACGAGCGGCAAGCAGGGGGTCGATTTCTCCTCCAAGCTCTCCCTTGTCGAAGGTAGCGCGATCAAATCCATCGATGATTGCACGGCGGAAGGGCTGCCCGCAGGGCTCACCGTCGAGGCAGACGGCACGATCAAAGGCCGTCCCACCGAGAGCGGTTCTTTCCCCGTCACCTTCACCGTGAAAGGCAAGTATCTCTTCAGCACGACCCTTCAGATCGAAGCGAAGAGCACGATCTCCGTCAACTTCCACGAGAACTATGCGGAAGGCAAGACGACCACGCAGGAAGTGAACAGCGGCGATAAGGCCACGAAGCCCGCCACCGATCCCGTCCGCGAGGGCTATCGCTTCGGCGGTTGGTACACCGACGCCGATTGCACGCAAGAGGCCGACTTCGGCAAGGCGATCTCCGCAGAGACCGACTTCTATGCGAAGTGGACCGAGATCCCGCCCATCGAGATCGGCGAGAACGGCAATTGGTTCCTCGACGGCAAGGATACCGGCATCCCCGCGACCGGGCCGAAGGGCGACAAAGGCGATAAGGGCGATACCGGTGCGGCCGGCAAAGACGGCGCTCCCGGCAAGGACGGCGCTCCCGGCAAGGACGGTGCGCCCGGCAAGGACGGCGCCGATGCGACCGGCGGTTGCGGCGGCGTGATCGGAGGCAGTGCGATCCTCGTTGCGGTCACTCTGCTCGGTGCGAGCGCGTTTGTGTTCCGCAAGAAGAAGGATTAACGCAAGGCAATGCAGGTCTGCCCGGGATCCGGGCAGACCTGCAAAAAAAGCTGCCCCGACCGCGGTTTTGTCATCGGGGCAGTTCGGCATATTATTCCGTTTTGAAAATAAGGAGAAAGAGATGAAACATTGCAAGAAATGGCTTTCGGTTTTGTGCGCGCTGCTGCTCGTGTTCGTCGCCGCCTTCGGCGCGGCATGCGATACGGAGGAGGAGCCGCCCACACCGCCGACGCCTCCCCCCCAGGACCCGGTGACCTACACCGTCACGTTCGTCCTCGACTGCGAGGGCACGCCGCCCGCGGCGCAGACCGTCGAAAAGGGCAAAAGCGCCTCCGAACCGGCCGAACCCGACCGCGAGGGCTATTCCTTCCTCGGTTGGTATAAAGATGTCTCTGCCGGCGACAAGTTCGACTTCTCGACGAAGATCGAGGGGAACCTTACCCTCCACGCAAAGTGGGAGATCCTGCACCTGTCCGTCGTGTTCGACTTCAACTACAGCGGCGCGCAGGAGGTCAAGGAAGAGGTGACCTGGGGCGAAAAGGTGCAGAGCAAGTCTGTGGATCCCCGCGAGGGCTTCGAGTTCGGGGGCTGGTTCTCCGATAAGGCGTGCGTCACGGAGTATAACTTCGATCTCCCCGTCAAGGAAGATCTCCGCCTCTTCGCGAAGTGGACGGACGTGAGCAAGACCTATTACGAAGTCACCTATCACTACAACTATCCCGATGCGCCCGAGGCGATCAAGGGGACGGTCGAAGAGGGACAGCCCGCTTCGCGCCCGCAGGATCCCGAGCGCAATGGCTATGAATTCAAGGGCTGGTACCTCGAAGAGGCTGCCTCGACGCTCTATGAGTTCGGCACGCCCGTGACGAGAAATCTCGACCTCTATGCGGGCTGGGAAGAGGCGCTCGTGGAGCAGACGCTCGTCGTCGAGGCGGAGTACACCGACCTCGAGGGCATCAAGGGCATCGGATTTTCTTCCAACCCCGAGGGGATCGACCTCATCCAGAACGACTACAGGGGGCTCGCCAAGGCGAGCGGCGGATTCTTCGTCGGTTCGCTCTATAAGCGCGGCATCACACTCACCTTTACCTTTACTTCCGACCGCGCCGTCGGCGACGCCGAGCTCAAGCTCCGTCTTTCGGGCGAACTGCTCGAGACGATCTCCCTCACGAAGGACGAGATGGAGGTAAAACTCAA
>CANROI010000101.1 GCA_947632165.1 uncultured Clostridia bacterium | reverse complement strand
GCGGCGATCAAGATCGGGGAACTCACCATCCCCGAAGGGGTCCTCGTGGACGTCGAAAAGACGAAGAACTTCTTCGATCGCGAGATCGTGATCGTCTCCACGGGTTCGCAGGGGGAGCCGATGAGCGCCCTCACCCGCATGGCGTCGGGCGATTTCAACAAGATCACGATCGGCTCGAACGATACGATCATCATCTCCGCCAGCCCCATCCCCGGGAACGAGCGCATGATCTACCGCGTGATCAACAACCTCTTCAAGCTCGGCGCGAACGTCGTCTATGAGAGCCTCGAAAAGATCCATGTCTCCGGGCATGCCTGCCAAGAGGAGCACAAGATCATGCATTCTTTGCTCCATCCCAAGTTTTTCATCCCGATCCACGGGGAATACCGCCATCTCAAGCGGCATGCGCTCCTCGCCGAGGAGACGGGCATGCGCCCCGAATGCATCTTCATTCCCGACATCGGCATGTGCGCCGAGGTGACGGAGGAGACACTCACGCAGGGAGAGAGCTTCCCCGCGGGCGCGCGGCTCATCGACGGCGAGGGCTTCGAGGATCCGGCGGGCGAGGTCCTGAAGGACCGTCTGCGCATCTCGAGCGAGGGCGTGTTCATCGTGTCGGTCACGGTCTCGAACGGGGTGGTGCTCTCGGAGCCGGTCATCGAGAGCAGGGGCTTTGTGTTCTCGGAGGAGCGGGACTATTTGGGCGAGCTGCGGGAGGTGGTCGATAAGACCATCGAGAGCGGCGGCGCAAAACTGCCCGCGCAGGAGTTTGCGGCGAGCCTCAAGCGCGCGATGAAGAACTATCTCTTCAAAAAGACAAAGCAATCGCCCATGATCATCCCGATCATCGTGGAGATATAGCGTCCCGGAGGGGAATCATGAGGGGGGAAAACTTATGAAACGGAATTTGTTTGTCTACATCGGTCTGCCGGTCTGTGCGGCGATCTTTCTCGGGTTCGGGAGCTGGCTCCTCGCCATACAACGGGAACCGGGCTACATCTTCAGCGGCTCCCTTCTTCTCGCGCTCGCCCTGCTTTCACTGCTCGTTCTCGCCAAGATCGTCATGCAGGACAATCTGAATATCAGATGCGGCAAGCTCTGCGCCGAAAAGAGGTACGACGAGGAGCGCGCGCTCATCGAGCGGAAGATGAATAGCCCGTTTTTCTTCCTTGTGCGGATCGTGGCGATCCGGCGGTACGTCCGCGCGAGCATGGCGCTCGACGACCTTCCGACGGCCAAGCGCTACATCGACGTTCTGCGCCACGGCGGCGGCGCGGGCTGGAAGTATATGACCGCCTACTGCTACATCCTCATCAAGCTCGACGAAGGGGATCTCAAGACTGCCCGGACCGAGTTCGAAGAGTTCCGCACCCAATGCGCGCACGCCGAGATCTACAGAGAACAGATCGAGGTGTTGACGGCGATCTTCCACCGCATCTTTGCGACGAACAACAACGAGCCTCTGCCGCAGGCGGCGGCCAATTCTCCCTTTCCCGTCGTGGGCCGCATTTTGGGCAGGGCATATGAGGCACGCTTCGCGGCGCGCGGCGACGAGTGGTGAAGGAGCTCACGGCGCGCTTCCTCGCGCTGCGCGAAGAGGCGAAGAAGGGGCGGGACCCGACCTGCCCCGACGAGACGCTTGCGATCCTGCTTTCCGAAGCGGAGCGGATCGGGGCGCGGCAGATCCTCGAGATCGGCGCGGCGGAGGGGCTCACTTCGATCGCGCTTGCGCTGAAGACGCACGGGCAAGTGACCGCCATCGAGCGCGATCCGGAGCGGGCTTCCGCCATGCGGAAAAATCTCGGGATTTTTTCGGCAGAGGGACAGGTCAGGGTCCTCGAGGGCGACGCGGGGGAGATCCTGCCTCTGCTCGGCGGGGAGTACGACCTCATCTTTCTCGACGGCCCCAAAGTGCAGTACTTGAAGTATCTGCCCGACTGCAAGCGGCTCTTGAGAAAAGGCGGCGTCCTCCTCTCAGACGACGTGCTCCTGTTCGGCTGGGTGCGCGGGGAACCGCCCAAAAAGCGGCGGATGCTCGTCGAGCATATCCGGGAGTATCTTGCGGCGCTTGAGGCCGATCCCGACTTCTTGACCGAGATCCTCGAGGTCGGCGAGGGACTTGCCGTCAGCACAAAGATCGTATAAACCGTAAAAACAAATCCGCCCGCCTCCGCTTGCGGAGGCGGGCGGAAGAATGGATCGAGGGAACTATGTGTGAACTGCTCGCTCCCGCGGGGAACCTCGGGAAACTGAAGACCGCCCTCTACTTCGGGGCGGACGCCGTCTATCTCGGCGGCAAGCTCTTTTCGCTGCGCAGCTTTGCCGATAACTTCACCGACGAAGAACTCGGCGAAGCGATCCGGTATGCCCATGCGCGCGGCAAAAAAGTGTACGTCTGTGCCAATATTTTTGCAAAAGATGCGGATTTCCGCGCGTTAGAGGCGCATTTCCGCCTGCTCGAAGCGCTCGGGGCAGACGCCGTGCTCATCTCCGATCCGGGCGTCTTCCGCCTGTGCAGAAGGGTCGCGCCGCGGCTGCCCGTTCATATCTCCACGCAGGCCAACACCCTCAATGCGGAGGCGGCGGCGCTCTGGCAGGACCTCGGCGCAAGCCGCGTCGTCCTCGCGCGGGAGCTCTCCCTCGCCGAGATCGCGGCGATCCACGAGAAGGTCCCCGGGCTCGAGCTCGAGGCGTTCGTCCACGGCGCGATGTGCATCTCCTACAGCGGAAGATGCCTTCTCTCCGATTATTTCGACGGCCGCTCTTCGAACCGCGGCGCCTGCGTTCAGGCGTGCCGCTACCGCTACCGCATTCAGAGCGACGAGGGGCGGGGAGAGTGGTACGACATCGAGGAAGACGGGCGGGGGACCTACATTCTCAACAGCAAGGACCTCAACATGAGCGCCCATCTTGCCGAGTTCGCGGCGGCGGGCGTCACTTCCTTCAAGATCGAGGGCAGGATGAAGAGCGAGTACTATCTTGCGACCGTCGTCAACGCCTACCGGCGGATCCTCGACGGCGGCTACACCGAGGCGCTCGGGCGGGAACTCCTCTGCACGGCGGGCAGGGCGTTCACGACCGCCTATGCGTTCGGGAAGAACCCCGGAACGGTCTCCTACGACAATTCGCAGCAGAAGGGCGACTGCGGCTATATCGCGAACGTGCGCGGCTGCGCCGCGGGGCGCGTGAAGGTCGAAATGCGCAACCGTTTCCGCGAGGGGGAGGTCCTCGAGGTCCTCTCTCCCGACGAAAATTTCTCGAAGGAAATCCCCGTGCGGGATCTGCGCGATGCGGAGGGCGAGCCCTGCGCGGACGCCAAGCTCGTGCAGGCGGAGTATTCTTTTATTTGCCCCTATCTGCTGCACGAGGGGGACCTTCTGAGAAGACGGCAGTGAGGAATGTTGCAGACAGGCGCCCCGCGCCGCGAAATTTCGCGGCGCGGGGCGCTCCTTTGTTTCGCGGCAGCCTGTAAATATCGGCGCGGCGCGGGTCATATAATGCAGTATGGAACCTTATAAGAATCATCCCCGCGGGAACAGCGCATGGATGTTTGTTGCCGTTCTTGCGGTATTTCTGTTTACCGTCTGTCTGTTTGTGGGCGTATTTTGGTGGTATGGGAGGGACTACGCGCGCGTCTGCATGGACAGAACCTACTACTTCCTCGTGCACGATTGCGAGGATACGACGGCCTCCGCCGTCGCGGGGCAGGCATATGCGTCGGGCGGCGCGGGCTACCTCATCGAGGTAGACGGCAAGAGCGCCGTGGTGCTCGCCTGCTATTTTTCGCAGACGGATGCCGAGCGGGTGAGAACGTCCATGTCCGAAAAAGGGGTCGAGACGGGGCTCCTCGCCCTCACCGCCGAGGAATTTACGCTGAATGCGGCGGAAGAGAAGGGGCGCGTCGAGGCCAATCTTGCGACCGTCGAGACCTGCGCGCGGATGCTCTACGATACGGCGAACGGGTTGGAGCGGACGGAGGTCTCGCAGGAAGAGGCGCGGGCGGCGGTGCGCGGTGTCGTCTCCTCGCTCAAGGGACTGCGGCAGGACAATGCCGGCGGCCTGTATGACCGCTGGAACGCCGAGCTCATGCGCGCGGAGCGGCGGGGCACGGAGATCGCGGAGGGGATCCGGTTCGCCAAAGACCTGCGCTATCTGCAGGTCGAACTGCTGCTCGCAGTCATTCACGCGGATACATATTTTTCTTAACCCCCCCCACACGGAGGTATGATCCCAATTATGTCATTCCGCCCCGCTTTTTCCCTGTCATTCCGAACCCCCCGTAGGGGGAGAGAGAATCCCCTTATCCTAAGCGGACTTCGTATCAGGGCTCGCTTCGCTCGGTATGACGGTAAACAGACGGTCATTCCCAAATATGTCATTCCGCCCCGCCCGCATTCTATTCTCTAAGGGCGGCACGAGCCGTAGGCGAGTAGCAAAGTCGAGGAATCGCCTTGTTTTAATGCTGCGGCGATGCTTCAACTGCGGCTGACGCCTCCGTTCAGCATGACACAATAAGAACGCTCGGATGGTTTCTCCTGTCATTCCGCTCCGCTTTTTCCCTGTCATTCCGAACCCCCGTAGGGGGTGAGAGAATCCCCTCGGTCAAAGCGGACTGCGTATCAGGGCTCGCTGCGGCGATGCTTCGACACGCCGCTTTGCGGCGGCTCAGCATGACTTGATTAAGGGGGCGGCAAAAAGGCAAAAAAAGGGCGGGGCGTTCTTTCGAACGCCCCGCCGGGCTCTGCTTGGGGGAGAAAAGGCAAGTCTGTTGAAAAGAAACGAAAGAGGACTTTCCTTCTCTTACACCCTTCGCATCGCCGCCCCGTATCCGTTCATCCCTGGCGGACACGGGGATTTCACACGATTTTTTGCTCACGCCCTACGGACGTTCGAAAAAAATCGTCGTGAGCGAACTTACTTCCTGCGTCAACAGGTTTGGTCCCGAAATTCGCTTTGCACTGACAATCAGCGCGAGGTGTCGCGCAAATTGTGTCCCGCAGCGCAAAAGCGCGGTTTTGCTCGCGGCCATTCCTAATTATGTCATTCCGAGCATAGTCGAGGAATCGCCTTATTATAATGCTATAAAATCGGTCAAGGAGTTGCAGGTGCCGTGTATTGAATCTGCGAGATGTCCGCTTTTGTGATAGAGATGGTTACGCAGTTATCTGAGTCTTTTCCTGCGTCAGCGCTGTATTCAGTTTCCTTATCTGCCGTTTGTGCTACCTTGTTATCGTAAATACGAAGAAGATGAAGTGTGCCATCAGGATCCCAATATCCTTGTGCTGTCCAAATGCCGTCAGCATTCGCGTCTGCTTTAAGAGCTCCGTCAACAGTCAAAATCTGAGTTACGGCTAAACCTTTGAGAGAACGCATATTTGCCTGAAATACGCCTTTTCTTGCATTGTCAAGCGCTCCAATAAAAATCGGAACCGCAATTGCGATAAGGACAGCGATGATCGCGACGACGATCAGGAGTTCGGCAAGCGTAAAGCCTTTCTTGCTTTTGAATTTGTTCATTTTTTTCTT
>CANROI010000100.1 GCA_947632165.1 uncultured Clostridia bacterium | reverse complement strand
TGCGCAAGCGAGGGAATGTACTGCCGGTCGATGAGCTTTGCGGCGTCTTCCACCGTACCGTAGGGCAGGTTGGATTTCTCGCTGATCTCCGCCTTCAGAACGATGGGCTTGCCCGAATCGTCCGATTCGTTGCCGATAAAGACGATCTCGTTTATGAGGACGTTCTGCCCCCTTGCGGTGAGCTGGTACCAGCCGTAGGTCGAGAGCGCCCAACCCGCTTCCGGAACTTCGAACTCCAGCCAATTAAACATGTCGTCGGCGGGTTCCGGCTTCGGAGCCTCTTCGCCCTCTTTTGCCTCGGACGCCTTCAGGATGTTGGAGACGACGAGATCCACATAGTTGTAGAAGGAAGTCTCGCTCGTCGAGCGGCTGAGACGGACGGTCGCGCTGCGGTTGGCGTCGCTGCCGCCGAGCGGGTCGATCGCGGAATAGACGTTGCCGACGTTGATGAGCACACGCTTGACATAGAGCGTTCTGTGCACATGGCCCGTATCTTCATCGTCGCTGTGGCCGGGCTCGGTGACATGGAAGATCACAGAGGGCTCCTTGCCGGCGCCCGAACTCTGCACCCTGAGCGCATACGATCCGCCCGTGGAGCGCACCGAGCCCAATGTGCCGAGCCCCAGAAGGAGGAACACGAGCGCAAGGATCCAGAAGGCGCGCAGCCAGACGGACATGGTTTTCCAGATGTTGTTTTTCTTCATGATGATTTTCCTTATTATATCGTCCTACCCTATTCTAACCGATACGATCGAAATTGTAAACGGATTTTTGTGGGTTTTCGAAATTTTTTCATTTTCTTCCCCGATCGGCGGAAGAAAGAGGCGCATTTGAAAAGCGGTTTGCCGTCTTCGGCAAACCGCTCTTGGCTTATTTAACTTCCTTGATCTTGGCAGCCTTACCGGTGAGCCCTCTGAGATAGTAGAGCTTTGCCCTTCTGACCTTGCCGGCCCTGACGACGTTGACATAGGCGACCTTCGGGGAATGCAGGGGGAAGCAACGCTCCACGCCCACACCGAAGGAGAGTCTTCTGACCGTGAAGCTCTCGCGGATGCCGCCGTGCTTCTTGGCGATGACCACGCCCTCGAAGTTCTGGATCCTCTCCTTGCCGCCCTCGATGATGCGGTAGCCGACCTTGACCGTGTCGCCCACGTTGAACTTGGGAACTTCCTTCTTGAGCCCTTCCTGCTCGATCGATTCCACTAAACCTTTCATGCTGACTTTACCTCCGTTTCTCAAAAAGACGTTCATTCCCGCTCTTGATTTTGTACGCTTCACACGGTGTACGCGGCAGAGGAACGCCCAAAGTCACTTGAACATTATAGCGGAATTTTTGCGAAAAATCAACTGTTTTTGCGGGCGATCTCATATTTTTCGGCGATTTTCCGCGCTTTCTTGCTCGGTTTGCGCGCCCTCTTCGCCGTTTTCCGCCCCCTCGCCCTCCGCGGCGCGGGGCGCGACGCTCTTTTTGCCGCGCACCGCGGCATAGCTGTCCCTGCGGATCAGCGTGCGCGAGAGCAGGGTCCCGTCCGCGGAATACACCTTGAGGTAGCTCTCGCTTTTGAGCCCCTCCTTTTCGGCGCGGAGCACCCTGTCCTCCTCCCCCTCCACCTCTTCGGGCGCGGGCGGGGGGATGCGCGAAAGCACCACGCTCTCGGTCTCGTAGCGCTTGCCGTCGGGCAGGCCGTAAAAGAAGAAGCTCACCCGCCCCTTCCCCGCCGAAGCGAGCACATAGACGGGATGATCATGGGGATTGACGAACTTCAGATCGCTCCCCGTGGAGACCATTGCGTCGAGCGAGGGCGGCACATAGCCGACGGAGAGCGAATGGGCGCGGCTCTCGGTGATGCGCATGCCGGCGCGGAGCGCCGCGCCGAAGAGGGTGGTGCTCGCCTGGCAGACGCCCCCGCCCACGCCGGGCACGAACTCGCCGTCCGAGATCACGTTCGCGACGAGGAACCCGTTCTCCTCCGTCCGCTCCCCCACGGCGCGGTTGAAGGAAAATTCCTCGCCCGGAAGGAGCACCGTGCCCGCGACGCGCGCCGCCGCCAGGGCGATGTTGTGGGCGCGGGGGGCGTTCCCGCCGTCGTAGCAGGTCGAAAACGAGGCGAGCGGCAGGGTCTCTTCGCGCAGTTTTTCCTCCGTCACGGCGGGCGGGAAGCGCTTCAGGACCAGATTTACCTCCGTCCTCCCCGTACGGAGCGCCGCGCTCACTGCAAGGAGCGTCGCACGGTAGTCGCAGGCGATCCCCTCCTCTCCGCGGGTGTAGGAAAATCCTCCCGCCGAAAAGTGCATCACGGCGTCCTTCGCGGGCCGCGCATTGCGGGCGCAGAGCTCCAAAAGGGCGCTCTCCGCGTCCGCCCAATTGCGGGAATAGGAGGCGGTGAGCCGCTCCCCCCGCGCGGCGCCGCGGACGAGCGACGCGATGTTGTCCTTCACGCAGAGTTCGCACACAAGGTCCCCTGCGGGCGAATGGACGGTGAGGGGCGGGATCCGCTCCGAGAGGCGGGCGCGCACAAGGGCCTCGGCCTCGGCATAGGGCATCCCCCCTATCGGGACGTCCTCGATCCGGACGTCCTCCTTCACTCTGCCGAAGCCGCCGAACCAAAAAAAGCTCCCCGCGAGGAGGAGCGATAACGCACGAACAGCCATCTGTCGCCTCCCGCATGACAGTATGCGCTTCGGGAAGGCGGGCTATGCTTTGCCGCGGACGGTTTCGGGCTTTTGCACGATTTTGCCGCCCTGTATGTGGATCTTATGGGTCTGTTTGCCATAGAGGAGCCGCTCCGCATGGGTGCATGTGAGAATACACTGCACGCCGGCCGTGCGGGCAAGCAGCTTCTTGCGGCGGGCGAGGTCGAGCTCGCTCATCACGTCGTCGAGGATGAGCACGGGCGGCTCCCCCGAGAGCTGTTTGAAGATCTCGAGCTCGGCGAGCTTGAGCCCGAGCGCCGCCGTGCGCGTCTGCCCCTGCGAGGCAAAGCCGCGGGCGTCCGCGCCGTCGATCATGATCCGGATGTCGTCCCTGTGGGGGCCTACGGTCGTGAATCCGAGGCGGATATCCCGCTCGAGACAGCCTGCAAGCGCGCGGGTGAGCTGCTCCGCGATCCCCTCTTCCTCGCGCGGGTAGTCCGCGTCGAACCCGAGCGAGAGCCGCTCCGCGCCGTCGGTGAGATAGGCGTGCGCCTCCTCCGCGAGCGGGGACAGCCGTTCGAGAAATTCCCGCCGGTGGCGGATGATGACCGCCGCATAGCGGGCGAGCTGCTCATCCCAGACGGGCAGCGTCTCGCGGATGAGCGCAGGGTCCTCCTTGAGCAGGTTGTTGCGCTGTTCGAGCACCTTGTTGTAGCGCAACAGCGCCGAGGCATAGGCCCGCGAAGTCTGCGAGATGGACAGATTGAGGAAGCGCCGCCGCTCGTCGGGGCCGTCCTGTATGATGCGGAGCTCCCCGGGCGAGAAAAAGACGCTCCGCATATTTCCGAGAAAGTCGACGGAGCGGGTGACGCGGTTCCCGTTGACCCTGAGCTCCCGCCTGTTTTCGAAGAGGTCCGCCTCGAGCGAGACCTCGCCGAAGCGGCTCACCGCCTCCGCGACGAGACGGGCTTGCTGCGCGCCGCGGCGGATGAGCTGCTTATCGTGGCGGATGCGCAAAGACGCGCCCGTGCAGAGGTAGAATACCGCCTCCGCGCAGTTGGTCTTGCCCTGCGCGTTCTTGCCGACGAGCACGTTCACCCCGTCCTCGAAGAGGAAGGTCTCCTCCTCGTAATTTCTGAAATTGTGCAGCGTCAATTTTTTAATAATCACTTATTTTTTCCGAAAAAACACTTTCTTTTTGCGCGGATTTATATTATAATTAAATGCAGACTCCTTCGGGAGCGTGGCGCCGACCGTGCGGAACCGCTTTTATTATAGCAAATTCCGCGAAAAAGAGAAAGCGTTTGCGAGGAAATTTTATGGCGGAAAATTCCCAACTCGAATATTTGTGGGGCAAGATCAAGGAGCGCGCGGAAAAGCTCATCAACCCCGTGTCCTTCAGCTCGTTCATCGAGGATCTCGAGCCCGTGGACGTCGTCAACAAGAAGCTCGTCCTGAAGGCACTGACGGAAGTGACGGCGGCGACGGTGACGAAGCACCACCTCGAGCATCTGCGCGCCGCGGCGCAATCGGCGGACGTGGGGCTCGTGGGCGTTGCGATCGTTGTCGACGGGAGCGATACCTATACGCTCGACGAGATGCCGGACGCCTATGAGGAGAACGACCTCGTCCTCGACAAGCGCTATACCTTCGAGTCGTTCGTCGTGGGGCCGCAGAACAAGTTCGTGTATGCCGCGGCGAAATCGGTTGCGACCGCGCCCGGGGAAAACTTCAACCCCCTCTACATCTACGGCGGCACGGGCCTCGGCAAGACCCATCTGATGCAGGCCATCGCCAACGAGATCTCCGCCAAGAAACCCTCGCTCAAGGTCATCTACACGACGAGCGAGAAGTTCCTGAACGAATATGTAGACAGCATGTATGCCAAGAAATCGGCGGGGACGGACAACGAATTCCGCTTCCGCAACCGCTACCGCAACGTGGACGTGCTGATCATCGACGACATCCAGTTCTGGGCGGGCAAATACGGCGTACAGGAGGCGTTTTTCCACACCTTCAACGAGCTCTTCTCCCAGCACAAGCAGATCGTCATCTCGTCGGACTGCCCCGCAAAGGAGCTGACGACCCTCGAAGAGCGCCTCCGCACCCGGTTCGAGGGCGGGCTCATCGCCGACATCCAGCCGCCCGATCTCGAGACGAAGATCGCCATCCTCAAGCGCAAGGCGCTCGAGAAAAAATATGTGATTCCCGAGGATGTGCTTGCCTTCCTCGTCAAAAATTCCGACAACAACGTGCGCACGCTCGAAGGGCGGCTCAACACCGTCATCTTTGCGAGCAAACTGCATGAAGAACCCATCACGACGAAGCTGGCGGCGACGGCGCTGCAGGAGAGCATCGGCACCGAGGAGGAGCAGGAAGAGCTCACGCCCGAGGCGATCATCCGCGCAACGTGCAACTATTACGGCGTCACCAAAAACGACCTCATCGGCAAGAGTAAGCGGCAGGAACTCGTGCGGGCAAGGCAGATCTGCACCTATCTTCTGTGCGACATGCTCACCCTCCCCCTCGTCTCCGTCGGCAAGGAGATGGGCGGAAGAGACCACGCGACGATCATCTATTCGCGCGACAAGGTCGCCGAGCTCATGCGCGTCAACGATACGATCGCAAAGAGCGTAACGGACATCAAGAGCGCGGTGCTCAAGCAGTGACCGCGCGCTCCCTCAAAACCACCGATCCGGCGCCGCATAAGGCGCCGTTCTTCAAAGCTATGCATACTTTTCCGGAAGGCACATACGACGCCGTCGTCATCGGCGCGGGCCATGCGGGCGTGGAAGCCGCGCTCGCCCTCGCACGGACGGGGCTAAGCGTCGTCATGCTCACGCTCAATCTCGACAGCATCGGCTTCATGCCCTGCAACCCCTCCGTCGGCGGCACGGCGAAGG
>CANROI010000099.1 GCA_947632165.1 uncultured Clostridia bacterium | reverse complement strand
CGAGGTCTTGTTTGAGGAGCCATCCGACCAAACGATCACGGGGATCCCCGATTCCGACGGGCTTGTCACGTACCGCGTCAGGGTCAACCGCTACAACGGACGGAAGATTTACGGCTACCCTTGGGTCAAGGTGACAGACAGCGGCGGGGAGGTCCTCTACGACAACTATCTGCCGCTTGCTCCCGGCGCGGCCTATTCAGAGACGGAATTCAATATGAAGGACTTTCGGCTTCCCGCGGGGGAGTATCGCGTGGAATTGAGCAAGATCCCGCGCGGGTTCGAATATCAACCGTCCTACACGTTCAGCGACAAGCATCCCCTCCTCGATATTCGCCTCGTCTGCCATCCCACCACGGGAGAAGTCGAGAAGGTCGAGGCGGGCATGGTTTTTCCTGATTTCAAGATCCATAGCGTCAACAAGGGCGATACCACCCTCGGCGCGCTCTTAAAGGAAAACCGCATGATTGTGATGTCGTTCTTCTATAACGGTTGTCTCTATTGCCAACAAGAGTGCGCGGTATTCAAGAAGATTTATCGGGAGAGCGGGGATAAGTTCACCTTCCTCCTCTATGATATGAACGACAGAGCGGACGCCATCATGGGCTTTTTGCGGTCGGAGGATTGGTTCGGAGACCTTGCAGACCGCTTCTACGTCGTCTGCGACAAGGAGAACGATCAATTCTATCAAAAGATCGTCTACCACGGCATCAAGGGCGTTCCGACCAACGTATTCATCGACAACGGCGGCTATATCTTCGAAGTGACGGGGGGAATGATCGAAGAGCGCTTGAACCGCATTCTGAAATATAACACGTTCTTGATGCCCGAAGATTAAGAGCGCATGAAAAGGAGGCAGGAAAGATGAAAATGAGAAAATTCGGAAACATGGCGCTCATCGTCGCGCTGACGGCCGCGATCTCCTTCGGTTGCGCCGTGCAGCCCGACCCCGTGCATACGCACACGTTTACGGCATGGGAGACGGAACGGGCGGCTTCGTGCACGGAGGACGGCAAGTCGGTCCGCCATTGCACGGATTGCGGTTTCGATGAGACAAAGACCGTTCCCGCGACGGGACACAAATGGGGAGAGACGGTAAAAACGGCCTCCCCCACCTGTACCGAAAAGGGCGAATCCGTCCGCCGTTGCACCGTCTGCAAATTTGAGGAAAAAACGCCGATTCCCGCGCTCGGCCACCAATGGAAGACGGAGACCGTCGTGCGGAAAGCCACCTGCACGGAAGCGGGCGAGAAGCGCACGGACGAGTGCATACGCTGCGGTGCGGGCGGAGAGACCCCCCCATTCCCGCAACGGGACATACCTGGGGCGAGGAGACGGTGAGAACGCCCGCTTCCTGCACCGCGCAAGGGCTTTCCGTCGTCAAATGCCAGACGTGCGGCGCGGAGGAAACGAAGGTCATTCCCCCGACGGAGCATAGCTGGGGAGACATTCAAACGGACGCAAACGGACAATTCCGCAGCTGCACCGTCTGCGGCGCAAGAGACGCGATGGGCGACGATCTCCTTTATACCATAAACGTCGTCGTAGAAGATGGGTGCAACTTCGTGATATCGGCGAAAAACCAGATCCTCCTCTACCGTGACAGCATGCTGATCCAAATTTTAGACGCGAACATGCACACGGAAATCATGCTTCCGCGCGGAAAATATTACGTCAGGTTGGATAACGTGGACGACGCATATCTCAGCGAACAGGTTTCCATGACCGCCGATCGGCCGCACACCACGATCCCCGTGCGCAACAATCCCGAACACGATCCCGAGATCCACCCCGTGCAACAGGGAGAGAGAATGTTCAACTTCCTCGTCAAAGACACGCAAAAAGAGGCGGACGAATTCAAACGGCTCTACGACGTTGCGGCGGGAAAGAAACTCATCTATCTCGACTTCTTCTATGTCTCCTGCGTTCCCTGCGAAGCCCTTTTGGAGGAGCACGTCAAGTTCTATGCGACCCTTCCCGCGGCCGTAAAAGAACAGCTCCTCGTCATCATGGTGGACACGACGAACGACGCTCCCGATTACATCAACGAGTACCGAAAGACCCATCAAATTCCCGATGATTTTATTACCGTTGCGAAGGGCGGCAGGATCTACAACAACGTGCCGAACGATCGGAGAGTCCCCCACGCCGTCTATCTTGACGAAGATTTTAACCTCATCCGCGTGGGCGGAGCTTCCGCGCTCGCCGACATGATCAAGCAATATATTCCGACCGAGGCTTGAGGTGGCGGAACATGAAATTCGGAAAATACGTGATGACGGCGATCGTATGCGTATGCGCCGCCGCGGCGGTCGCGGCGTGTAGCCCAAAACAAGAAAGCGAAAAGGGACACGTCCACGACTACGGCGAATGGGTGGTCTACCGCGAGGCGACGTGTGAGGAGGGGGGATATAAGAGCCGCATCTGCACGGAATGCGGCGCGAGCGAAACGGAGAAGCTCCCTGTACTCGGACACGATTATCAGGAGCGCGTGATCACTCCCGCCACCTGCTCGGAGGGCGGCGAGAGCGAATTCGTGTGCAAGCGCGACCCCTCTCACCGTTATCTCGGAAAAACGCAAGCGCTCGGCCACGATTGGAAGGAAGAGGGCGAGGGCTACCGCGCCCCAACCTGCACCCAGCCGGGTTACAGCGCATCGGCTGTCTGCCGTCGGTGCAAAACGCGGCGCGAGGATCAGGAGATCCCCGCGCTCGGACATGATTACAGCGGCGAGGCCGTGATCGAAGAGGCGACTTGCGAGAACGCGGGGTCCAAAACGACCGCCTGCGTCCACGGATGCGGATCGGTAAAGACCGAAGAAATCGCCCCGCTCGGGCACAGTTTCGGCGAAGAAAGGACGATCAAAGAGTCGACCTGCACCGCGGACGGGGAAAAACTAAGCGAGTGTACGCGTTGCGGCGAGACGGTAAAAACAACGATCCCCGCGCTCGGACACGCGTGGGACGAACAAGGCGAGGTCGTGCCCGCGACCTGTCTGGAAGAGGGGTACAGTGCCTCGGCCGTCTGTCTGCGGTGCGGGCAAACGCGCGAAAAAACGACCCTTCCCGCCCTCGGGCACGACTATTCGGGTACGGTATTCTACGACTACATGCCCACCTGCATGGACGAAGGACGTGCACATACCTACTGTACGCGCTGCGTCACCCGCCATAGCATCATTCTTCCCAAAGCCGAGCATGAGTACACCGCCATCGAATACGTCGTGCGGCCGACGTGCACGACGGACGGGACCATGCGCTATGTCTGCCGTTACCATTGCGGAAGAAAGCAGGATCCCGAAACGGCGCCCGCTCTCGGCCACGATTGGAAGGAACTCACACGCATTCAAGAGCCGACCTGCATCGCTTCGGGAGTTCAGTCGCACCGTTGCCTACGTTGCGAAGAAACGGAAAACGATATCCTTCCGCCGCTCGGACATCTCTATGAAGATTACGAGGTCAAAACGCCCGCGACAAGTACTTCCGAAGGCGTAAAGGTACTGCGCTGTGTCCGCTGTGATCGGGAAGGTGACACGGGAAGCATTCCCCGCATCAAGGACAATGTCGAATACGAGATCCGTTTGCAGCGCGTCTCGGGGCGCGACTATCAATATCCTCGGGAAGTCCGCTTCCACGTCTATCAGGGCGATCATGAGCTAAATTCTTTCAATGCGGTGGGCGCCGTCACAAAAATCACCCTTCCCAAAGAAGCCGATCGGCTGACGGTCGAGGGACTGCGGGGCGGATTTCGGGCCGATCGCAACGAATACCCGCTTGAACCGGGCGGCCCTTTCGTGACGATCAAACTGACGGCGGGCGTACGGCAAGAGTCCCGCGCGGAAGAAGGGGCTTCCCAAAAGGAGATCAAGCCCGAAAGCGATCTCATCGACCTCGGCGAACCCGTCTATGACTTCCTCGTACGCGACTGCTACAACCCCGACGACTACTCTGAGGACCGTTGGTTTTCGGACATTCTCAAGGAAAAGAAGCTCGTCATGTTCGATTTCTTCTGGACGGGTTGTACCTCTTGCACCGCCCTCATGGAGCAATTTTTGCAGGCATACGACAAAAAATTGCAGCCCTACAAGGACCAAATACAGGTCATCATGGTGGACGTCATGAACGACGAGGGCCGCGGCGCCATCAGGAGATTTAAGGAAAACAAGTACTATCCCAAAGAATTTATCGCCTGTGTCGGGAACGAGGTAAGCGGGTTCAACTTCTTCCGTTGGTTTGACCTTGATAAGAATAACTTGCACGCGCCCCCTAATATCGTATTTACAGACAGCGAGGGCGTCGTCATCAAGATCAACGGGATCGGAAACAGCAGTCAGTTCGAAGAGTTTATCCTCGACTATTTCAAAAATTACCGCAACCCCGCAGATTCGCAAGAAGTTACCGCCGCGGCTTCATACGGAGAGCGGACGGAAGCTCTGCCCGCCCTCTTCGATCCGTTAAAGCGCAAATCTTTCGGCGAGGCCGCAAGGAGAACCGTATGAAAAAAATCAAGACTGTAAGTTTACTGTTGACACTCGCGTTTGCGGGCGGCGTACTTTCCGCCTGTCAAAGCGGACAGCCGCAACTTCCCGAAACGGGAGACTGCTACACCGTCACCATTCTAAACCACTCCGCGTGGGAGACGAAAGGAAACGCCGTATTCTACGACCTTACGGGAAAGAAGGCGGCGGAGGTCCCGATTGAATCGGGAAAGGCGACCGCCGAATTGGAGGACGGCTCCTATCTCGTGCAGATCGCCGAAGCGCCCGAGACGGTCGATTACGGCTTTGCGCTCCTCACCGCCGCAAAAAAGCGGGATACGGTCGAACTTACCGACGCGGAGCAGGGAGACCTCATGCCTTTGATCCAAGTCGCGGTGGCCGTCGTGCGGGAAGGCCTTCCTCTGAGCGGATACCAAGTCTCGTTGTGTTACGAGCCTGAGAGCGGCGAAGGCGGATACTGCCTGATGCCCGACGTCACCGATGCAAACGGCCTGTTTTCCGAGACGGCCAACACGGGACGGTTTCATTTGACGGTGACGGCTCCCGAGGGCATAGAGGTGGCATACGACGGCTACGGCGAAATCACGCCCGAACGCCGCTTTCTCGTGGTGGAGATCGCGGGGTCGTGATCGAGAAACACCGTTAACGGTATGGATCGTTGGGTGGCGAAGAAAAACGAACTTCAAACAAAAGTAGCCTGTGAGAAGGTGCGGGCATTGAAAACGGTGACGAAGGAACAAGTGTTGCGGCATCTGCAAACCGCGCTCAAACGAACGCCGAAGCAGCTCATAACTTATTTCATTGAGAAAATCATCCTGTTCAACGACCACATAGATATCTACTGCAAATCTATCAAAACAGATGATCCCGACAGCGAAGAAAGCCGTCGGGAGTTTTCTTTTTATGAGGTTAAAATGACGGTGGAGGTAGACCGCCACACATTCGGCGGGGAGAAGGAAAAACAGACGTATGCAATCGTCCTCTGGATATAAAATAGCCGAAAAAGTGCAAAAAAAGACCCCAGCAGAACCTTTTTACGGGTTCT
>CANROI010000098.1 GCA_947632165.1 uncultured Clostridia bacterium | reverse complement strand
ATGTCTGATAATATAAGGAATCAATAAGGAGGAATCATATGAAAAAGACAAACCTGACCCGCTTTCTGACGAGCCTGATCGCGCTTGTGATGGCGTTTGCATTCGTCACGATGACGGCATGCGAGCCCGCAGAGACGCCGAAGGCTACGCTCGAGAGCATTGCAGTCACCACGCAGCCTACGACGACCGAGTATAAGGTCGGCGATACCTTCAAGAAGGACGGCATGGTCGTCACGGCCACCTACAGCGACAAGTCGACGAAGGCCGTCACGACGTACACCGTCAATCCTTCGGGCGCGCTCAAGCTCGAAGATACCAAGGTCCAGATCTCCTATTCCGAGGGAGGGGTGACCAAGACGACGGAGGTCGCGATCACGGTCAAAGCCGTTGCAATCGACGAAAAGAGTGTGCTCACGGCCATCAGCGCCAAGACGAAAGAGGGGACGGAAGTCGAACTCGAGTATGAACTCGGCGCCACCTTCGACGCGAGCAATATCGAGGTCACCGCGGAATACGACAACGGCGCGACCGTCGTTCTCAAGCCCGATCAGTATACCGTCTCCCCGAAGACGATCGAAGATGTGAACGAGACGGTCATCACGATCACCTATACGGAGGGCGGAAAGACCGTAAAGACCTATTTCGAGCCTCATCTCAAGCTCCGCATCCTCGCGCCCGAGGTCAACGACGCGGTCAACGACATCGCCAAGATCATTTCCTTCGATCCGGACGTCGGATCCGATCCGGACGTCACGCTCAAGAACACTTCCCGCACCACATGGCAGACGGAACCCAACCAATTCGGCAGACTGCGCACCAGCAACAAGGACGCGGAGATCCTCTTCCATCACGATTACAGTGCGCTCGAAGACGTCTCCCAGGCCGCATTCCGCACCATGATGGGCGTCGGCAGAGGCCGCACCGTCATCTCCGTCGGCCACAGCAAAGAGGGCCCGTGGACGGTCATCGCCAAGGCCGAAGACTATCAGAACACCATCCCCGCGGACTATAAGTATCCCTGCGGCATCGTCGACGGCAAAGACGCCACCGACGGCGTGAACAAGAACGTCTACTTCTGCTACTACAATCTCGGCGAATATCTCAAGGAGAGCAAGGATATCTACGTCAGATTCTCCTGTGCGGAGGCCGCTCCCGCCAATTGGTTGGGCGCCGACAAGGGCGACGGCTCCGACCTCATGAACAACTTCGTGTTCTACAACAAGCTCGACATCGAGAAGTCCACGCATGTGACGAAGGTGCCCACCAACCTCCGCATTCTCCGCGGAAAGAACGAGGGCGAAGAGAAGTCCGAGTTCAAGACGGAGTACACCTACGGCGATGTGTTCGATCCCACGGGCGTTCTCGTTCAGGTCACCTGGTCGGACGAGACCAAGACGATCGTGCGCGACGTGAAGGCAGAGGGATTCACCTGGGAACCCAGCGGCCCGCTCTGCCTCGGGCAGGATTCCATCCAATTCACCTATATGGGCAAGCATTGCAAGGTCTCCGCTTCGAACGATAAGTTCGTCGTGAAGCCCGCAACGGCCGCCGAGCTCAAAGCGATCACGGTCAAGAGCGAGCTTCTGAAGAGCGAGTTCAAGGAGGGCGAGGAATTCGACGCCACCGGCCTTGTGCTCGAAGCGGAATTTGCGGACGGCGTGAAAGAGGACATCGTCGGCGGCTGGAAGATCGACGGCCTCGGGGAAGATAAAAAGCTCGTTGCGGGAACGGAGAAGCTCACGCTGTCGTTCACGGCCAACGGCACCACCCAATCGGTGGATCTGCAGATCCGCGTGTTCCGTCCCACCCTCACCGACGAAGACAAGGTCGTCGACGGGCAGGTACTCTTCGATAAGGATGAAAATTATACCAAATCCGGCAACATCACCCACAATGCCGCACAGGCGCGCTATATGATCGACCTCAAAGACGAATCGGGCGCCCTGGTGAAGGCGGAGCGCGTGCGCGTGCAGGGCGCTCCCGGTGACTATATCCAGATCGAGTACACCTTCAAGGCCACCGATCTGAGCAAGGCCGGCTTCATGGTCTATCTGCTCCACGAGCGCGGAGGCACCGTGGTCGAAGTCTCCGCCACGGGCGAAGAGGACAGCTGGACGACGATCGCCAAAGCCGCCGCGGGCGACAAAAACATCCCCGCCGATTATAAAGAAGTCGGCAGGATCACCAACAACGCGGACGGCTCCGAAGACGCCGACATGCAGAGCGGAAAGATGGAAGCGATGTACTATTCGCTCGGCGCCTACCTTGCGGGCGGAAACAAGATCTATATCCGCTTCAAGTACGAAAAACCCGTCGAGGGCTATGCCGGCAACGACTCAGCGGGTCCCGACCTCTTCTATGGCGTGACCTTCTACTCCAAGCTCGACCTATCGGCGGTTGTTCAATAACATTTCCTCCCTAATAAAGAGGCGGCCTGCGCTCTGCGCAGGCCGCCTCTTTGGCATTCATGCGGATCGTTTCTTCCGCCCGAAAAAGCGGCTCATAAGCACTCGCACATCCATAAGCCGCGCCGCTCCGAAGAGGAGCAGCTCCGCCGCGCCGATCACGAGCACCGTGAGGGCGAGCGCGGGGAGGTAGCCCATATAGGTGACGAAGAGTTTACGCGCAAGATAGCCGAGCGCCGCCACTGGCGCCGCGCAGAGCGCGAGCTTGAGGAAATATTTCCCCGAGCGCAGCCGCCCCGTCTTCTTTTTCAGCAGTGCCAGCGAGCAGACGGAGGAGATCAGATAGTCGAGCGCCATGCCGACGAGAAGGGCGCCGCTGCCGAGGTGTGCGGGCAGAAACCACACGCAGGCGAGCATCGCCGCCGCGCCGAGCAAAAAGAAGAGCAGGGTGTATTTTTCGCAGCCGAGCGAATTGAGGATGCTCGTCGAGATCATGGTGACGCTCATCGGCAGCAGGATGAGCGCACAGCCCGAAATGAGCTTTCCCGCCGCCGCGTTGGAGTAGAGCATGGCGCCCACATCCCCGCCGCAGACGACGAAGAACGGAATGAGGATCCCCGCGATGAGCAGTGTGGCGTTGAGTGCCCGCTCCACGAGCCCCGAAAGTTTTTCCCGCTCCTTTTTATAGAAGCTCTCGCTCAGCTCGGGCACGAGCACGAGCGCGATCGATCCGATGAGGGTAGAGGGGATCATCAGCACGGGCATCACCATGCCGTAGATGACCCCGTATTCACTCATGGCACGGGAGGGGGAGCTCCCCGCCGCCGTCAGGCGCATGGGGAAGAGCACCGAGATGACCGAGTTGACGAGCGAAGAGGAGGTACGCATCGCCGTCACAGGCAGGGAGGACTTGAGGAGGGGAAGAAATTCCCCGCGCGGGGAGCGCAGTTTGCCGCCCCGCACAAAGAAATAGACGGTCGCGAGCGCGAAGGAGCAGAGATAGGAGATGAGCACCGCAACGGCGGCGAGGTTGATATCGGCGATCTGTGTGGGCACAAAGAGGAGCAGCGCGACGCCCGCGGCGATCATGACGATCTCCTCGATGAGCTCCACGAGGGAGTAGACGAAGAAGCGCTTGTTTCCCCAGAAACAGCCGCGCAGAATGGCATAGACGGAAGTGAAGGAGAGCCCGATGAGCAAGATATAGAAGAGGTCGGCGCAGCGGGGGTCGGAAAAGACGCCCGAAAACGGCTTCCGCAGCAGAAACAGCAGAATCGTCAGCGGTATGCTGATCAGAAGGGTGATGGCGATCGCGGCGGTCGTCGCCGCCTGTTCTCTCTGCCGGCTTCCCTGCGCGCGGTGCTTGGAGATCACCCGCGAGAGGGTGATGGGCAGTCCGCTCGAGGTGATCGTGAGAAAGACGGCGAACACGGTGAGGGCGACCTGGTAGATCCCGAGCCCCTCCGGCCCGAGCAGACGGGAGAGGATGATGCGGTAGAGAAAGCCGAGCCCGTGTTCGACAGCGGAAAAGACGGTGACGACGGCGGCGGTGCGGTACAGGTTTTGCATGTCCTATTCTATTCGTTCGCCGGGCGCGATTATGCGCCGCGTACTCTTTTCCGCCTTCGGGGCATACAATAATGGCATGAAGCTGGAATTTGATCCCGGGGAATTTTACCGTGTGAAGAAGGGACAGGGGCTGCGGGAGATCGCGCTTGCGTTCCGCGTTCCGCCGCGGGTGCTGGCGGTGTTCAACGGACTTGAAACGGAGCCGGAGGAGGGGCAGATTCTGCGCATTCCCGCAGATCGGCGGGACCTGTATGTCGTTCGCGGCGGGGAGAGCAAGGCGCTGCTCTGCGGATCGGAGGAGAACTTCGAAGCGCGGAACGAAACGAAGCTGCTCTATCCCGGGCAGATCGTATGGCTGTAGCCGGTCACGTTTTGTGCGCCCCCGCGCATACATTGTAACAGAGCCGATAAAAGGCTTACGGAGGTTACAAATGTCATTTTTTTCCAATTTTTCATCGGATCACTGTCCGGGCACGATCACGGGCAATCCGTTGAACGGCCTTTGCGAAAAGGTGTGCATCCAAGCGGAAAAAGTATTCGACGCCGGCATCATTCAGACGCGGCTTGAAAATTATCAGGTTGGGCTGACCGATCCCACGCCCGCCGATCCTACATATCCGCTTACGTTCATCAGCGCGCGTTCGCTCGCTTCCGAGGGCACGGTTACGAACCTCACCGTAGACCAACAGGCGGACGGCCAATGCGCGCGCGTACAGTGCACGGTGACCGTCCCCATCGAGATCGTCTATCTCGACGCGGCGGGCGTAGAGGGCAGAGCGACGAGCGAGATCGTCCTTCAGGAGGACGTGCTCATGTACGTTCCGTCCGCGTCCGTCATGCCCTTCACGGTCACTGCGGTCGCCTCCTGCGTTTCCCCCGAAGGGCAGTGGAACCCGGCGACAAACACGTTCTCGATCAGCGCATGCCTCACGCTCATTCTCAAGGTCGCCATGAAGGTGGAGCTCCTCGTTCCCAGCTACGGCTATTGCGCCATTCCGCCCGCGCAGGAGTACTCGCAGGAGGTCTGCTCGGGCTTCTTCGAACTGCCGCTCTACCCGCAGGGCAGATCCTGTTGTAAAAAGAACTGAACGCTCGGTCCGCGGAGCGGAATCCTGCGGAAACGGAATCGGATCGCCGCGGGGCGCATACGCGCCCCGCGGCGTTTTTCACGCGTCTTACGATTTCCACGCGCCCCGCGGCGTAAAATCGCGGGATTTGCCTCTTTCCTCGGGAAAAAATTGCCATTTCCCCTTGACAATCCCGTCCGTGCATGTTATAATATTGAAAAAGGCGGCAAAACGCCGCGGGAGGGATGAAATTTATGAAAAAACTCAGAAAGATTGCTCTGCTGTTGCTGACGATGGCGATCGCCGTGGTGGGCGTCTGCTCGCTCGTCGCGTGCGGCAGTATCGCGGGAACGTATAAGTTTCAATCGCTGAAGACGACGCAGAACGGGGTCGCGATCGAACTGAAGGTCGGCGAGAAATTCATGGGGCTCATCGAGCTGACCGAGGACTATGCGGTCTTTGAGATCAATGAAGACGGAACGTTCTCCGTTAAGGTGATGGACCAGGATTCCCCCAAGGGGACCTGGGAGGAAAAAGACGGGGAATACGTCTTCACCGTGGGCAACGAGCCGATCTCGGCAAAGCTCAAAGGCTCCACATTGACCTT
>CANROI010000097.1 GCA_947632165.1 uncultured Clostridia bacterium | reverse complement strand
GCGCTGGTCTACAGCACGGAGCAGCGAGCGCCCGTGGAGTATGAAGATTATTTTTACCTCACCGTTCTGCGCAACGCGCAAAAAATTTCCGTCTCCTATCCGGAGACGGCGGACGCCGCCGCGATCACGATCGCGGAAAAGACGATCTCCTTCTCCGCAAACGGCAAAGGCGAGGGAGCCGCGGGCGTGACCGTCTTCCCCGAGAACCATACCGATGAACTCGCTTACTCGCTCCTGCGCGGCGAGGACGTGGCGGAGCTTTCGGGCGAGGGCACCCTCACGTTCCGCCGCGCGGGCGAGGCTGCGGTCAGGATCCTCTGCACGGCGGAAAAGAGCGTGACGGCGGAAAAGACCGTCCGCGTGATCTACGCACCCATCGGGGCGGGGGAGAAGAAGATTGCCGTAACGAACGGACAAACGGAGGACAAGCTCCTGCTTTTGACGATGGACAGCGAAACGGACAAGCAGACGGGCGTGCTCTACTTTACCGAGCCCGCGGGCGCGACGGTGGAATACACGGCGGAAGCGGACGCCGTGGAGCTCAGGACCGAGAACGGAAGCCGCCGCATCGTTCCCATCCGGGGCGGGTTTGCAACGGTGAAGATCAACGTGACCTGCGAAGGATCGGCAACGGCCTATTCCGTCCGCGTCTACGTCGACTGCCCCGTTTCGGCGGACGATCTTACGGTTTCCCTCGGCGGGAGCCCTTGCGCGGACCGCTTCGGCACGACCGCGAAGCGCCTCGAATATCTCTTTGCCGTGCGGGAGCAAAACGCCTCGATGGCGGGAAAGAGGCTGTATGTTTCCCGCCCGGGCAAGAGAGACGAGGGGGAAGAGGGCGGACTTTCCCACGCGGGGACGATCGCGTTCGGCGCGGAATACGCCACGCTCGGCGTGACATTCGGCGTGGAATACGGGGACGCGGCAAAAAAATTCGGCGCGGATGAGGAGCGCCTTGCCGAGGCCGTGCGGACGGTCACGATCCTGCGCGACGCCGAGCGCGTCTCCGTCTCCTACCGCGGAACGGACGAACCCGCTTCGATCCGGACTTCGAAAAAATCGCTCACGTTCACCACGGAGCAAGACGGCGGCGCCGCCCTCGTCAACGTTGCCGTGCAGCCCGCCAATCATACGAATACCTTCCGCTATTCCATCGCGGAGGGCGAAGAGAACGCCGCGATGACGCGGCAGGGTGTGCTCACCTTTCTGAAGGCGGGAGAGGTCTCGGTGAAGATCGAGCTTTGTGCGGCGGACGGACATACGACGGCGGAAAAAGAGATCCTCGTCGCCTATGCTCCCCTCGGCGCGGCAGAAAAAGAGATCGAAGTATCGGATGCAGAACCGGACCCGCGCTTGCTGCTCATGATGAGCGGGACCGAAAGCCGGGATACGGGCGTGATCCGATTCACCGAACCTGCGGGCGCCGCGGTGGAATACCGCGTTGAAGCGGGCGGGGAAGAGGTCGTTTCCCTCGAACAGAGGGACGGTGTGCGCCGCATCGTCCCCCGGCAGGGCGGCTTTGCGACGGTGAAGATCACCGTAACGCCGAGCGCGGACGGCGGGGAAAAGGCGTACACGGTGCGCGTTTACGTCGACCGTGCCGTGGAAGCGGACGATTTTGAGATCTCGTTCTGCGGCACCCCCTGCGGGGAGAGTTTCGGCACGACGCTGGAGCAGGTCCCCTATGCCGCGGAAGTCAGGGGCGGCGAAGGGTGCATGGCAGGCAAGCGGATCTTCGCCTCTTACGGCGCCCGCCGCTTCGTGGGAACAGAAGACGTCTTATCGGGCATGATCGGATTTTCGAAGTCGCTCGGGGAGCTTGCCGTCACGTTCGGCGCGGAATACAACGAAGAGGCCGCGGCATTCGGCGCACGGGAGGGGCTCTCCTCCGTCACGCGGCTCCTTCTGCGCAACGCGGAGGAGGTCTCCGCCGTCTACAGGGGCGTGCAAACCGTGAAAGTAATGACGCAGTCGGACACGGTCACCTTCGCCGAAGGGCGTAGCGGAGCGGCGTTTGTCTCCGTTACCGTCTCCCCCGCGGTCCACACGGATACCCTCTCCTATGCGCTCGAGGACGAAAGCGGGATCGCCGCCCTCTCGAACGGCAAACTCACCTTCTCGGAAGCGGGAGCCGTCACCGTCAGGCTCCTGCTTCAGCGGGACGGCGAAGTCACCCTGCAAAAAGCGGTGACCGTCATCTACGAACCCCTTGGGAAGAATGAGAACGCGGAGATCGACCCCGGCCGCACGGAGCCCTTGAAAGGGCTTCTGCCGATGGGCGAGGGGAAAGAGCTCGTGATCTGCTTCACCGAGCCGGAGGGCTCGGCGGTGGACTATGGGGTGACGGAGGGAGAAGATACGGTCATCAGACTTGTAAACAGGGGCGGCGTATGGCACATCGTTCCCGTCGGCGGAGGTTTCGCGGCGGTGCAGATCACCGTGGCCCTCTCCGGGGAGGCGCGCACCGGCGAGCGCAGGGAATATACGTTGGAGACGTATGTCGACGCGCCCGTGAAGGCGGACGACTTTGCCATTTCGTTCAACGGGACCCCCTGCACGGACAGATTCCGCACGAGCCTCGATCGGGTGAACTATTCGGTGACCGTCGCCGACAGACAGGGCTCGACGGCGGGCAAGAAGCTGTATATTATGGCGGGCGAAACGAGGAGAGAGGCGGAAGCGGGCGTCCTCACCCTTACGGACAGCCTTGCATTGACGGGCGACTCCCTCGCCGTGACCTTCGGTGTGGACTACGGCGAAAACGCCGCGGCGTTTTCGCCGCGGGGCGGGCTCTCCTCCGTCACCCGTACGGTGACCACCTCGCGCGGAAAGCTCGACGAGCCCCCCGCAGTGACCTATCGGGGCGGGACTTTGGCGGAGGACGGGAATGCGATCGAGTTCTCGGACATCGGCGACAAGATCGTATTGACGGTGGAAAACTCCTTCTCTCCCGCCGACTTCGACTTCCCGAACAACCGCCCCGCGATCGGATCGACGGTCTATGTGAAGGCGAGCGTTTCCGAAGACGGCAGGACGATCACGCTGGAGGCGTTAAAGCCCTGCAGGGGACAGGAAATGGCCCTTGCGATTGCGAACAGGACGTTCCCCCTCTCCGTAACGGTGCACGCCTTGGCGAATGAGATCTCCGTGACGTGCGGCGAAACCGAGCTGAACGATCCGCAGTACGAGACGCTTTTGGACGCGCTCTCCTTCCATGTGACGATCGGGCGGGAGGACGGCCTCCCCATTGACGACACGGAGATCGAATACAGCCTCGACGGCGCCGTCTGGCAGAAGGCGGACGGAGCCGGCAACGTCAAGGCGGACATCGCAGCGCTCGAGGGCGGCTTGCTCCGTTTCCGCTCCGCAGACGAGGGGGCAAGTTGCGAGATCGGGATCGAACAAGTGTTGTTGGAGGCGTTCGGCCTGAAGTTCTCGGTGCGCAACTTCGAAGGCGCGGACGCCGTGTTCGGCGAGATTGCGTCCGTTACCGGGACGGAGGAGCTCTCCTTTGCCCTTCCGGCCGACATGCAGGGCTTCGTGACGGTGAAAGTGCTCCCCGAAAGGGCAAATCTTTTGGGCGGGTTCGGGACTACGGAAGCGGAATTTAAGTCGATCGTCTCGATCGACCTCGGAGACGCGGAAGCCTGGACCGCGGATTACGTTGCGGGGGCGGGACAGATCGTTCTCGGCAACATGCAGGGGGAGTTCCGCCATACGGTGAGGATCATGTGCGGCGGCAAGACCGTGAGCGCCGAATTTTCGCGCATCGTCTTGGAGCGGATCGAGTTCACGGGCTTCGACAGCAACAACACGGTGAACGGCGGCGACGTCTACAAGGGCTACCAGCAGGTGCGCGTGTTCGCCAAACAGAGCGTTTACGACGGCAAGGAGGTCGACTACTTCCGCATGCCCGTGCGGGCATGGAACAAGTTGACGGAGGAGCCCACGGAGGCGGACCGGGTCTCTCTCTCCAAGCTCGCCTGGAGCTTCACGCGCTGTCACGGCGCGGAAGGCACGGCCGTCACCGTGCAATCGGAAAAGACGGTGAAGTATCTCGGAACGGAATACGAAGTCACCGACCTCGGCGACGGCCGGTACGGCTTAAAGAAGGCGGACGGCACGATCGTCGTCGGGACCGACGGCAAATATGTGGCGGGGCAGCCCCGCGTCACATGGGCAGACGCCTTCTCCGAGGCGGAGGAGGGCTTTGTCCGCGTCTATTTCGGCGACGTTTTGGGGCTCTCCGGGACGGATGTGCAAAACGACTATTTCGGCAACTTCGGGGAGCGGGAGAATTGGAGCATGCCCTCCGAGGCCGAAATGTACGCCGCCGACGGCACGAGGATCGAACCTTCCGAGGGCGCCTTCACCTACCTCCGCCTCGAAGGCGGCGACGGCGCAAAGGACAGCAAGGCGAACGCCCACTTCAACTTCAACGTGCTCGAGGGGGCCGACCTTTACAACATCTTCGACGCTACGGGGTACTTCGACGCCTCTCGCAGGCAGGTCGTTCTGCATAACGACCTGTACGCGCAAGAGGAACTGAAGGGCTCTTTGGCGGCGGAAGCGGCCGAAAACGATTGGATCCTGGACCGGGAAGTGAGCGGCCAGGATGACAGCCGCATGACCAAAGATCTGATCTACGGGAACGGCTGCCAAGTCAACCTGAAAACGCTGAGCGACGCCGTCAAGGACAGCCAACTGTACCAAGGCGCGGCAAATACGGGCGCCGCGACCCATTTCGGCACACTCTGCAATGTGACCTTAAAGGGAAACAACCCGCACGACGACATAGAGCCGAAAAAGGATCGGCTGTTCTTTGTGATTGCGGGCGCATACTATTCGGATATTCAATATTACACGAAGATGAATCTTGCGAAGGCAGGAACCATAAAGAACACCGTGCTGAGATACGTGGCGAGCGCGGCGGTGCAGCTCTATAACGGGGACGACTCGGCGTTCCTCGAAAATGTTGTCATTGCCGAGTGCCTGAAAGGGCTTACCTTCGAAAACAGTCAGTTGGGCAAGGACGAGGTAAAGCAGATGTATTCCTTCAAGGGCTTCTTCGACGTCCTGAATTATTACAACGCCAACAGCCTCAAAGCCGCCGTCGCGAAGCTGGAGAACGGAAGTCTGGTAGCCGAACTCTTCCCCTTCTTTGTGGATAGCTACTTCCCGAACGATTATGCGGAGTGGTTCGGAAAAACTACCGGATACGAGGGATTTGACAAGTTGGAGGGCAAATATATCAACATTGCAATCTATAGCAGCCGCGGCAAGACATATCTCGGGGCGACGCCGCTTCGCTATTGGGACGGAAGCGGATACGGGATCACGGATCCGGCGAATGAGGCATACAAGCTGACGATTGCCCTCGAGGCAAACTTCATCGGCTGGACTTACAAGAATACCATTGCCGTAGACGGCGGCCGGAAGAACGGCAGTACCTTCGAACGGGATATGAGCAAACTGTTTGACGCAGGGGATCGGATCCGCCTGCTCTGCCAATATACGGATCACGGCGTGAAAAATACCGAGCACATTCAATGGCACATGAACAAGGTGCACCGCGATACTTCGCTCATCGAAGATTGGGAAGACGACCATATCGCGGCATTGAAAGCATCGCTGCTCCATGCGAAGAACGGATCGTGGGACGGCGTCTGGCCGGACGGCTCGACGCTCGGCGA
>CANROI010000096.1 GCA_947632165.1 uncultured Clostridia bacterium | reverse complement strand
TCTCCCGCTCGAAGAGGGCGATCACGACCGCCGAAGCTGTCACGGAGAGGGAATTGGCAAGGATCATGGGGAGCGACACTTTCTGCACGAACGTGAACGCGCCCTGAATATCGGTCATATTCGTCAAGAAGATGAGGAGCATGTGCAGAACTTCCATCGTCAGGCCGATCAGAAAGGCATAGGACCATGAGGGCCGACGGTTGCCGAACATGAACTTGCGGCACAAAAAGCCGAATACGCCCGCGAGCGCAGTCGAAACGGAGCAGGCAACCGCCGTATAGGTCCCGCCGCCCCAAAGTACGCACAGCGCGCGTTCTACGCCGCCGATGACGCCCGCGATGACGCCCGCGGGGCCGCCGAGCATGAGCCCTGCGGTGAGCGGTGCGGCGTCCCGAACATTGCTGAGCGCTCCGCCGACGTCAATGCTAAACACCTCGGTCGCAAGGACGGCCAAAACGCCGAATGCAACGCCGATGACAATCTGCTTCCATATGTACTTCAGTTTCCCGAAAGCGGTGTGCTTTTCAAGCAGATAAAACCCAACGCAGAAGAGCACGGGAAGCAAAGCTGCGATGATAAACAAAAAAATGGACATTCTCTCGACCTTCCGACCGTATGAGTGGGGCGGGCACAATAAAAACCGCTGCAACCATTATACCAAATTTTCGGCAATTTATCAAGCAAATGGCGAAGAATTTCGCCGCATGCTTCAAGACATTGCCTCATGGGACCATATGCCGCATGAAGAGGGAATTTTTCTCGATTTTTGGCCTGCAACTTTTGTTTTTTGACGTTTTGCATAGTACTATGCGTGACATAATACGGATTTTCGGAGCAATTTTTGCGGTTATGAGCGCCATGTTGCCCTCATTGCCGTAGGGATCACATGCAGGCGAAGGCCTCCGTGCGCGGTATTCCCGGACGGTGCCCGAGGGCGGCCCGACGGGATTTCTCGGCAGGTTTTTTTCGAAAATCTCTTTACAGGCGCGTTTTTTTGGTATATAATAGAGGGAGTGAATCGAAAATGAGGGGAATGCCGTATCATCCGGCCGCACAATGAGATCGCTTTTTGACCATTGGAAATACATCGTGAAGAATCTGTGGTTCGTCCTGCCGTTCGCAGTGACGCCCGCTGTTTTTCTTGCGCTCTCCGTTGACTTCGCGGGCATCCAATCGTTGGCGGCGAGCTTCTTTACGGGCAAGCTCGAGGTCGATTTTCTCGCGCTCTTCCACGCATGGAGCTTCTTCCGTTTCGACAGCTTTCTCGGCGTCATCTACAGCATCTTTGCCGTGATCGCGATCGTCGTCTTTACGACGTTCCTGCTCTCGTTCGCCGAAAAGCACATGCGCATCGGCAAGCGCACGCTCAGCGGCGTCTTTTCCCAATTCGCAGACAAAATGTTCTATGTCACGCTGGTGACGCTCGTCTATTTGCTCCTCTATGAGCTCTGGGCGCTCGTGCTCTCCGCGGTGCTCTTTGCGGTCGCCGCCGTCGGGTCGAAGATCTTCATGAGCGTCCTCTTCGTGATCGTTTGCCTCGTCTTCATCGGGACGCTGCTCTATCTGGTCCCGGTGTTCTACCTCTGGCTGCCGTGCATTTTCTGCACCGGGTTCGGTGCGTACGACGCCTTTCTGTATTCCTACCGTCTGATGGGGGGCGTGCGCTGGAAGCTGATCCTCTCCCTCCTCATCGAGTATGTGCCTTGCTTCATCCTCATCGTGGGCATTTCTTTTGCGCCGACCTGGCTTTCGCCCATCATTGCATTTATTATGTACGTCTTTGCCTATCTGAGCTTCTGCATCCGTATGGAGACGCTCTATTTCGAGACGGACAAGCTGGACAGAGAGGACTTCCTCCGCAGCTACAGGGAGCTTTGATATGAGATTCCGCAATTCCATCCGGTTACTGATCGATAATTTCGGCAACGTCTATAAGCTGTTTTTCTTCCGTCTCGTCACGGGAGCGCTCTTTCTGAGCGCCGCCTATGTGATCGTCACCTTCGGGCTCCATGTCATCATCGAGAGCGCGGAGGCGGAGCGCATCATTCTGCTTTTGGGGGACTTTCTGCAGGCGCTCGTCACGGGGAATACCGGCTTTTTGAACGGCTTCCAGGCCGCGTTTACCTCCGCCGTTACCGATTTCTTCCAGCTGATCCTGACGAATATCGGCTCGATCGTATGGTCGGTGGTCGGCATGTGCCTCATCTATCTCTTGTCGCGCTTCCTCAACGGCACCGCGCTGTTTGCGGTCGGCAGCGTACTCAACGATAAGCTCGAGTCCTATTCCCGCACGACCTTCTCTTCGGCATACACGAAGAGCAGCGGCAAGGCCATGCTCTACCAGATCATCTATGTGCCGCTCACATTCGTCTATGACGTGCTCGCGATCCTCGCGTGCTGGTTCTTTTTCTTCTACACGCCCTCTTTCCTGCCTTCGTGGGGGATCCTCACCGTCTTTTTCGGGCTCTCCCTTGCGATGCTCGCCTTCGTCTGTCTGCAGGCGCTGAAGATGGCGTGCATTTCCTCCTGGATCCCGTCCGTCGTGACGGGGGACGAGAAGGTCGGCTCGGGCTTTGCGGCGAGCTTCCGCCGCCTGCACGGCTTCGGAGGCCGCTTCTCGGCCTACTTCGTCTCGATCTATCTGGTCATCGTCGTGAACGCGCTGTTCGCGGTGTTTACCTTCGGGAGCGCGCTCCTCTTCACGGTCCCGGCAAGCTATCTGTTCATCCTCTGCGTACAGTTCGTCTATTACTACGAGGATACGGGCAAGAAGTTCTTCCTGTCCTTCCGCAAGATCTCCGGCGCAGACGGAAAGCCGGAGGGAATGGGGGATTGAGCGGTGCCGGCGGCTTGTTCGTCCGGCTCCTGCACCGTAAGCGCATGATCGTGCGCTCTGTCATATCGGAAAATCATAAAGGGGTGATTGAATATGTCTTATCAGGAAAATTACGAAAAGTGGCTGAACGATCCCCGTCTGCCCGAAGCATGCAGAAAGAACCTTCTGGCGATCTCGGGTGACGAGAAGGAGAAGGAATACCGCTTCGGCGGCGAACTTGCGTTCGGCACGGCGGGCATGCGCGGCATCATCGGCTGCGGCATGAACATGATGAACGTCTTTACGGTCATGCGTGCGACGCAGGGGCTCGCGCGCTACATCAAGACCCTCACGCAGGAGGAGCAGGCGCGCGGCGTGGTCATTTCCTACGATACGCGCAGAAATTCCCGTCTCTTTGCCGAAAAAGCCGCTTCCGTGCTCGCGAAGAACGGCATCAAGGCATATCTCTTCGACGACGTCCATCCCGTTCCCATGCTCTCCTATGCGGTGCGCTATCTGCATGCGATCGCGGGGATCATGATCACCGCCTCCCACAATCCCAAGGAATACAACGGCTATAAGGTCTACGGCGAGGACGGCGCGCAGATGTCTCCCGAAGCGACGGAAGTCGTCGTCGGGTTCATCGACGAGATCACCGACTATCTCTCCGTCGAGGGAGAGGAGAACAGCCCGCTCATCCGGAGCGTGCCCAAGGAAGTGGACGATACATACATCGAGGCGCTCTCCAAACTCACGCTCTCCAAGGAAGCGGTGGAAAAGTGCGGAAAGGACCTGAAACTCGTCTACACGCCCGTCCACGGTTCGGGGTATGTGCCCGTCATGCGGATCCTGAAGATGCTCGGGATCAACGTCACGGTCGTCGAAGAGCAGACGACGAAGGATCCCGAATTCTCCACCGTCAAAGTGCCCAATCCCGAATATAAGGAGACGCTTTCGATGGGCATCGCGCTCGCGAACAAGATCAAGGCGGACGTCGTGTTCGGCACCGATCCCGATTCCGACCGTCTCGGCGTCGCCGTCAAGGATGACAAAGGCGAATTTACGGCGCTCTCCGGCAACCAGGTCGGGATCCTGCTCCTCGACTACATCCTCACCCGTCTCAAAGAGGAGAACGCGCTCCCGAAGAATGCGGCGGTCGTCAAGTCGTTCGTCTCGACGGGGATGGCAAGGGCGATCTGCGAGGAATTCGGCGTGGCGCTCTTCGAGACGCCCGTCGGCTTCAAGTTCATCGGCGAAAAGATCAAGCAGTGGGAACAGGACGGCTCGCACACCTATGTGTTCGGGTTCGAAGAGTCCTGCGGGTACCTCCGCGGCACGCACGCGCGGGATAAGGACGCGGTCGTCGCCTCCATGCTCTGCGCCGAAATGGTCTGCTACTACACCTACATCGGCAAGACGGTCTACAGCCGGCTCATGGAGATCTATCAAAAGTACGGGTTCGTGCTCGACAGGAACATCTCCGTCCAATATTCGGGGCTGAATGCGATGAAGGAGATGAACGCGGTCGTCGACGCGCTCAAGACGGTGAAGGCGGAGAAGTTCGGCTCCTTCGCGGTCGAGGCGGTGCGCGACTATTCGAAGGACATCAGAAGGACGGCGGACGGCAGAGAGGAGCCCCTCAATATCCCGAAGTGCAACTGCGTCTACTATGAACTCACGGGCGGCAGCTTCATCTGCGTGCGGCCCTCCGGCACCGAGCCCAAACTCAAGATCTATTATTCCATCCGCGCGAAGGACGAGGCGGCCGCGGAAGGGGAGCTTGCACGGGCAAAGGCGGACGTAGAGGCGCTTCTGGAGCGCGTCAAGTCGTAAACAAGCCGAAAAAAGTTCCAAAAAACGGAAAAATCCTGCCCGAAAAAAATTGACAAGGGCCCGAGGGTTTGATATAATAATCAAGCAAATAACTGCTACGGCGAAGGAGGGTAGAGGATATGTCCACAATCAGAGTCGGCGAAAACGAGAATCTCGAGAGCGCACTCCGGCGTTTCAAGAGAAAGTGCTCCCGCGACGGCATCATCGGGGATCTCCGTAAAAAGGAATTCTACGAGAAACCTTCCGTTCAGAAGAGAAAGAAGTCGGAAGCAGCGAGAAAGAGAAGCAGAAACTAAAGAAGATCCGTAACGAGAGTTACGGATTTTTTTTGCGAAAAAGGTCGAAAAAACGCGAAAGAAATCGAAAAATCGGCATCGGGAGGCGGCTTTATGGAACGCACGTTGAAAACGCTTGCGAAAGAGGCGAAACAGCGCATGAAGAAGGGGTTCTGGCGGGAGTGCGAGGAGAAGCTCGACAGCGAGCGCACGCACGCCAAAGAACAGGGGATCAACGAGAGCAAGATGGAGCGCTATTTTCAACAGAAAGTGGAGACGCAGATCCGCGGCGAAACTCCCGACGAATTTTACCTCAAAGTGCGGGATCTGCTCCTCTCCGAGGGGGAGGTGTCCGACGCCATCGGGCGGCTCACCGACCGGGAATATTACGCCACGCTCAGCTATTCGGAGAAGCAACGCTACATGCTCGAGCTCTCCGATAAGTATCTGCGCGCGCTCGAGCGCTTCAAACGGGAATACGAATTCGAGATCAAGGGCAGAAAATAGACGGTTTTCCCATTCTTTTTATCCGGCGCTGCGCCCTTTGCCGTCCGGCGGCGCGAAGGTGATAAAAGCCGCGCTTTTTTCGTTCAAGTGATTTACTTTTCCGTACGTTTCTGCTATAATATACGGGTATGGAATTGTTTGAACTCAACGAAGAACAGCGGCTGCCCGTCCTCGATACGGAGGGCGCCGTTCTCGTGCTCGCGGGAGCGGGAAGCGGCAAGACGCGCGTCCTCACCGCCCGCGTTGCCCACCTTGTGGAGAGCGGCGTTTCGCCCG
>CANROI010000095.1 GCA_947632165.1 uncultured Clostridia bacterium | reverse complement strand
CCTCCACACCCACAACACGACGGGCACGGGGGATATGGTCAACCTCATGGCGATCAAGGCGGGCGTCGATATCGTCGACACGGCGCTCTCGCCGCTCGGGAACGGAACTTCCCAGCCCGCGACCGAACCGCTTGTCGCGACCCTCAAGGGCACCGAATACGACACGGGGATCGACTTGAATCGGCTCATTCCCATCGCGGAGCATTTCAAGAAAGTTGCGCAGGAGCTTGAAAAAGAGGGTGCGCTCAATCCGAAGGTGCGGCAGGTCGACGTCAACACGCTCATCTATCAGGTGCCGGGCGGCATGCTCTCGAACCTCATGAACCAGCTCAAAAAGGCGGGCAAAGAGGATAAACTTCAGGAAGTGCTCGCCGAAGTTCCCAATGTAAGGCGGGACTGCGGCTATCCGCCCCTTGTAACCCCCAGCTCGCAGATCGTCGGCACACAGGCGGTCATGAATGTCGTCATGGGCGAACGGTATAAGATGGTCACTAAAGAGACCCGCGATCTGTTTGCGGGTAAATACGGCCAGCTTCCCATGCCCGTCAACGAAGAAGTTGCGGAGAAGATCCTGAAAGGAGAGAAGCGGATCACGTACCGTCCCGCGGACGATTTGGAGCCCGAATACGAAAAGCTCAAGGCCAAGGTCATCGAGATGGGCTACTATACGCAGGAGGAGGATGTGCTGTCCTACGCCTCCTTCCCCGAAGTCGCCGAAAATTTCTTCAAGTGGAGAAAGGCAAACAGGGAGGGGGTAGACGCGGATCTGGCAAAGAGCGGCGTCTATCCCGTATAACAAAAAAAGCGCGAACGAGGGCGAATGGCCCTCGTTTTGCTTAAAGGAGGGCGGAATGAAAGTCGTAGTAGTGGGCGGAGGCGCAAGCGGGCTCATGGCGGCATATGCCGCGGCGCGCGGTGGGCACGAGGTCATTCTGCTTGAGAAAAACGAGAAACTCGGCAAAAAAATTTATATCACGGGCAAGGGGAGGTGCAATCTCACAAACGACTGCCTTCCCGACGAATTTCTGCAGAATGTCGTTCGCGGAGAAAAATTTTTGCGCGGGGTGATCTACCGTTTTCCGCCGAGCGCCCTCATGGAGCTGCTCGAAGCGAACGGACTCCCATTAAAAACCGAGCGGGGGAATCGGGTATTTCCCGTTTCCGACCATGCGAGCGATGTCACCAAAACTTTGGAAAAAATGTGTAAAAATGCGGGCGTCACCGTAAAATTGAACACCGAAGTCTTGAAAATCGACGTTTTGCATAGTACTATGCGTGGCATAATAACGAAAAATGAGGAGATTTTTTGCGATCATGCCATTCTTGCGACGGGCGGGCTCTCCTATCCCACGACCGGTTCGACGGGCGACGGCATGAATTTTGCTTGTGCGCTCGGGCACACGTTGACGCCCTGTGTGCCTTCCCTTGTCGGGATCAACTGCGCGGGTGAATTTAGCCCTGTGCAGGGGATCTCCGTCAAGAATGCGGTGCTTTCGGCGTCCGATCGCGGCAAGATCATCTTCTCGGAGCTGGGCGAATTGCTTTTTACCCATTACGGCGTGAGCGGACCGCTTGTGCTGAGCCTGTCCGCGCGCATCAACCGCCTGCCGCCTGAGGAGGTACGCCTTGCGATCGATTTCAAACCCGCGCTTGACGATGAAGCGCTCAATGCGCGTCTGCTGCGCGATCTTTCGGAGCGAAAAAATGAACTGATGAAGAGCGTCATCCGCGGACTTTTGCCCGCTAATTTGGGGATCTTCGTGCTGAGATCCGCGCGGATCTCGCCCGAAAAGCAGGCAAATTCGGTCACGAAAGAGGAGCGTTTGCGCCTTTTAGGCGCACTCAAGCGATTTCCGCTCTCGCCCGTCTCGCTCCGCGGGTTCGACGAGGCGGTCATCACGAGCGGCGGGATCCCGACGGCGGAGGTCGATCCGAAGACCATGCGCAGCAAGTTCGTCTCCGGCCTCTCGTTTTGCGGAGAAATGCTCGATGCGGACGCCTTGACAGGCGGGTTCAATCTGCAGATCGCCTTCGCAACGGGCTTTGCGGCGGGTGAAGGCGTCGGTCGGTAAAAAGGGTTGACATTTTTTGCGCAGACCGTTATAATAGCGTTAATCGGAATGATATCCCTACAGTATGCCCACAAGGAGGAGCTATGACAGCCATTCGCGGTGCGACGACCATTCCCGAAGATTCGGCGGAAGAGATCAAAAAAGCAGTCAAAGAGCTGCTCGAGCAGATTACAAGCCGCAACAACTTAAAACAGGACGAGATCTTAAGCCTTGTCTTTTCGAACACAAAGGATATCCGGTCCTATTATCCGTCCAAGGCGGCACGGGAAGCGGGATTCGAATCTTGCTCGCTTTTTTCCGCGCAGGAACCGGATATCGATGGAGGGCTCAAGCTCTGCATCCGTGTCATGATGTTTGTAGAGCGCAACCTGACGCCGCAGCATGTCTATCTCCGCGGCGCGCGGATGCTCCGCAAAGATCTTGCCGATAAGATCAATATCGCCATCGACGGCCCCGCGGGGAGCGGGAAATCCACCGTCGCCAAGGCGCTTGCGCGGGATTATCGGATCCTCTACCTCGACACGGGTGCGATGTACCGTGCCTGTGCGCTCAAGGTGCTTAAGGCCGGCGTGAGCGTGGAGGACGAGGCGGGCATTGTCGATCTGATGAAGGATGTCAGGTTGGACGTTTCGTATCGGGACGGAGAGCAGAGGACTTTGCTCGACGGTGTAGACGTCTCGGAAGAGATCAGAGAGCCGTCCGTATCCATGGCGGCCTCCACCGTCTCGAAGTATCCCAGCGTCCGTATGCACATGACCGAAAAACAGCGCGAGATCGCGGCAAAGATGAGCTGCGTGCTCGACGGACGGGATATCGGAACTTTTGTGCTGCCCGAGGCGGATTTCAAGTTCTACCTTACGGCAACGCCCGAGGTGAGGGCGCGGCGGCGCTACGACGAACTGCGCGCGAAGGGCTTCGACGTGAACTATGAGGAGCTCCTGTCCGGTCTGTTGCGCCGTGACGAACAGGATTCCACGCGCAAGCTCGCCCCGCTCAAAAAGGCCGACGACGCGATCGAGATCGACACTTCCGATATGACGGTACAGGAAGTTTTGACCGTGATCCGCGCGAAGATACAGGAGGTCATCTGATGCCGGAAGATAAGCAGGAGACAAAGCAGGCGCCGCCGAAGCGCGAAAAACAAAAGAAGGATCCGCTGCTCTATACCGTAAAGAAGAACGGCAAGCATGTTTCGCGGTCGATGAATCTGCTGAGGGTCGTCTTTTATCCCTGGCACCGCGTGGTGTTTCCTTTCCGTCTCTTCGGATACAAGAAAGTCGGGCTCGGCCCCTATATCTATATGGGCAATCACTACTCGATCTGGGACGTGATCTATCCCGCGCACACGACGGGGGAGGGCGTCCATTTCCTCGCCAAGGACTCCGTCATGAAGGCGCCCGTCGTCGGCTATTGGTCGAAGCGTGCGGGCGCGATCGGCGCGCTGCGCGACGGCTCGGATGTGAGAACGCTCATGGAATCCATGAAAGTGCTCCGCCACGGGGATAAGCTCTCGCTCTTCCCGGAGGGGACGCGCAACATGAAGTCGGACGAAGAATTTCTGCCTTTCCACGGCGGCGCGGCGCTCCTCGCGATCAAGACGAAGACGCCGGTCATCCCGTTCGTCATCTGCAACCGTCCGAAGCCTTTCCGCATGACCCATGTCGTATTCGGGGAACCCATGGAGCTGAGCGAATACTATGACAGAAAGCTCACGCCCGCCGACTATGAGGAGGCGGACGAGAAACTCAAGAACCGTCTCTATCAGCTCCGAGCGGAACATCGCGCCAAGTACAATAAGCCCAAAAAGTAAGAGCATGAAGGTCATCGTTGCGTCCCATTGCGGCTTTTGCGCGGGGGTGCGGCGCGCGGTCGATACCGCACTGTCCGTCCCGCCCGACAATACATACGTCTTCGGCGAGCTCATCCACAACAGCGAGGTCACCCGCCGGCTCTTTGATCGCGGGATCCGGACCGTGGAGGATCTCTCTTCCGTCCCGGACGGCGCCCGTCTGATCATCCGTTCGCACGGCGTCGGCCGGGCGGTCTACGAAGAATGCGCTCGGCGCAAGGTCTCGATTGTCGATTGCACCTGCCTCTATGTGAAGCGCACACAGCGGATCGTCGAGGAGGCGGGAAGAGCGGGAAAACTCGTTCTGATCGCGGGCGATCCAGATCATCCGGAGGTCAAGGGGCTTCTCGGTTGGTGCGGCGGCGAAGCGCGCGTCGTGGAGTCGCCCGCATCCGATTTTGGGGATTTAGAGGGCAAAAAGGTCGTTTTGGTCGCGCAAACGACCTTTTCGGAGCAAACTTTTTCGAAAATTGCGGAAAATCTTCGAAATCTATGTGAAAAAACAGTTGAGATTTTTAAGACAATTTGTTATACTACTATATGGCGACAGAAGGAAGCGGAGAAAATTGCCCGCCAATCGGACGCCGTCATCGTGTTGGGCGGGAAGAAGAGCAGCAACACGCGCAAACTTTACGAAATCGCGTCGGCAAATTGCGGCAACGTTTTTTGGCTGGAACGCGCCGACGGTTTCGAATATGAAAAATTTTTATTATTTGAAAGGGTCGGCGTGATAGCGGGGGCGAGTACCCCCGATTGGCAGACTCAGGAGGTTCTTTTCAAGATGGAAGAAAACAACGCGGAAGTTCAGGCAACGACAATGCAGGACGTCGTTGAGGGGTTCGACAAGGAAGAGCGGTACAAGAAGGGCCAGATCATTACGGCCAAGATCGTATCCGCTACAGACGAAGGGGTCTACGTCTCCGCAGCCGGAAAGCTCGAGATCTTGCTTTCCAAAGACGAATTGGTCTGCGAAGAGTATTCCCGCGAGGCTTACGCCGCCAAAGTCGGTGAAGAACTCGAATTGATGGTCGTCGAGATCAGCCCCAAGGTAAAGCTTTCCCAGAAGATGCTGGCGAAAATCAAGGAAGAGGAAGCTCAGCTCAAAGAGATCGAAGAGGGCAAGGAATTTACAGTGACTTGCACCGGGTTCAACAAGGGCGGTCTCACGGCAGAGCTCGGCACCTATCCCGTCTTTATCCCCGCAAAGGAAATCCGCTCCGGATATGTGAAGGACCTCGAGAAATACGTAGGCAAGAAACTTCGTCTGAAGGTGCTTGAGATCAGAAAAGAGCGCCGGAAGGAGATCATCGCCTCCCAGCGTGTGATCCTCGAGGCGGAGAAGGCGATCCGCGACGCCGCAAAGGCGGAAAAGGAAGCCGCATTCTTCGAATCCATCCAGGAAGGCGATGTGGTCGAAGGCAAAGTGGAACGGGTCACCGGGTTCGGTGCGTTCGTCTCCGTCAACGGGTTCGATTGCCTCGCACACATTTCAGACCTTAGCTGGACGGGCGTCAAGGCCGTCACCGATGTGCTCGAGATCGGCAAGCGCTATGAATTCAAAGTGCTCAAGGTAGACCGCGACAACAAGAAGGTCTCCATCGGCTATAAACAGCTCCAGCCCCAGCCTTGGGATCTCGCCGCCGAGAAGTATGCGGAGGGCGATGTCGTTCACGGCAAGGTCGTGCGCATCGTTCCCTTCGGCGCATTCGTCGAGCTCGATAAGGGCGTAGACGGTTTGGTTCACGTTTCCCAGATCACGCACGAATGGCTCGAGAATCCCACCTCCGTGCT
>CANROI010000094.1 GCA_947632165.1 uncultured Clostridia bacterium | reverse complement strand
ACCTTAAAGAAGTGCATTTTGCAAATCCGAACGGGTGGAAGGTGTCAGAGAAAGAAGATATGTCGTACGCAAAAACCGTCTCCGGGCTTGACGATCCTGCGACTGCGGCAAACTATCTGACCGGTTATGATAACTATTATTGGAACGGTTATTATGACTATTACTGGAAACGGGAGGGGTAAGGTTCTCACGTCCCCATTGCCGTATTCCAAAACACATTCACGACACAGGACAGATAGAGTCGCCAACGCCGCATTTTTGCGGCGTTGGCGGCTCTATTGGTTGTCGGCTTATTTATGAGAGAGTAAGAGCATGAAGCCCATGGAGAAGCACTACAAGCTCGGCTCCCTTAAATGTACAAATTCGCATCTTCCCCTCATGGGGGACAGTGAGCCGATTTTACAACCTTTCAGGCAAAATTTCGAGGACGTCGGCGGCGGGCTCTCCGTCGGGCAAGGGGTGGTCGAGCAGCTCCTCAAAGCTGTATTTCATCCGCAACACCGCCTTGTTCGAATAAAACCGGTTCCCGAAAATATCCGTCACGAGGAACATGTATTCAAACTCACTTCCCGACAGGGGAAGTTCCCTGATCTCTCCCCCGTCCGCGCCGATCGTCACCGTCTCCCCTTCTACAAGCTCAAATTCTCCGTCTGCCTGCGCCCTCTCCGACGCGCGCGTCAAAACGGTGATCTCATCCCCCTCTTTCAGCGGACGGATCTCCTTCTCCGCAAGATCGTTTTGATCCAATCCGTCCCAAAGTCCGATGATCTCATACTGCCCGCCGTTGAATGCCCCTTCATCCCACACGAACATGAAGCGCAGATTGCTCCGCTCCCCGTTGACGAGCACGGGCGCGGAAAAGAGAATGTGCCGCTCGTTGCTCTCCACAACATTGTAATATAGGTAGGCGTTCCCGAGCGCAAGCCAAGTGCCGCGGAAGTTGCTGCAAAAGGTCAGCGTCTCCCAATCCGCCCCGGCGTCGTTGTCCACCCCCATACATTTCGTCGTCCGCTCTTCTCCTTCCCCTTCCGGCTGCAACAGAGTAAATTCCACCGATTTGATATATTTTCGGCTCTCCTCCGCCAGCGAGATCCGAAAAACGCCTCCCGCCGCGCTGCCGCGGTCGGAAAACGCAATCGTCTCTTCGGGGATGTCCGAATAGATCTTCCCGAAATATTTTTTATAATTTTCGCTCCGACAAAATGCAAGATACCGTTTCAACTCGGCTTTGTCGTATTCCAAGGGAAAGTACAGGGAGACCCCGCCGCAACCGCTTCGCCCCAATCCGTTCACGTTGTAGGCGACAAGTTTTTGAATGCCGAGGAGCAGATCTTCCGCCCGTTCGTCGAAACCCGCAAGGGCTTTTGCGAATCCATAGAGGTCGATGAGGTTGCTGCTGCCCTCTTCATAGCCGTTTGCGCCGAACTTCGAAGTCTGCTGCGTGACATTGACGATATGAAAATTTTCCATTCCATCGCCGTCGACCGCCGAAAGAAGTCCCGCCGAAAAGGCATCGAAGGCAGCGGCAAATTCCCCGTAATTGCGTAGATCGAACAACGAGAGCGTCACACCGCTCCCCTTGCCCGCACGGACGCACTTTGCCATATACGCATCGCAGACGGTTTTCCCGATCTCTTCCGTCTCCTTCCCGACCGAAAACGCTTCCAGAAAGGCGGTATAATCCCATCCGCCCGCGGGCTCGATCTCTTCCGACGCAAGCAGATATCCGGCATAGTTTGCGGCAAGCGCAGCCGTCTCCGCCGTCGCCATGAGGCACGCGTCGAACCCCATTATATCAAAACGGGCGTTCCGCGCTCTCAGCGCGTTGTCGATCTCTTTCAGATCGAGGGACGACATGCCGAAGTTCTCATCGAAACAGATCTCCCCCGAGCTCCCGCCGCCGTGATCCCATAAGATGAGCGCCGTCTTTTCGGCGGGATAATTTTCAAGACAAAATCCGATAAACTCCGAAAAGGTCTCCTCCGAGCCCATCGAGGCATTGGGCAGACGTTGCAATTCTTTGAGCGTTCCGTCGTGCACCGCATACCTTGTGAGCGCGTCCGCCGCGATCCCGTGCCCGCGCCATTTCTTTGCGCCGCCCGTCTCGATGACGACGTCGGTATTTTCGGGCAGCTTTGCGCTCAGGATCTCGGAGAGATTTTGGGTCGCCGCGCCCAATTTCGTCTCCAAACTGCTGCCGCAGAGGTAGAGATATACGGCGGCTCTCCCCTTCCCGGGCGCGCGCGGCTCGCAGCCCGAGAGCCCGTCGGCGCAAAAGACGAGCAACATGATCGCCGCGACGATCGAGAAGATTTTCCGCATCATGACGGCCTTACTTTGCGATCTGTGCGATGAATCCGAACGCATACTGTTCGATCTTGCAGTTGTCCGCTTCATAGGTGACTCTTCTGCGCGCGATCGCCGTCTCGTCCCAGAGCATCATATCCGCATAATAGTTGACCCAATGGCGGATCCCCCTCCAATTCCAGCCTTCCCACTCCCTGCCGATCCAAAAGATCAGCCCTACGTCGGCCTTTTCCCATTCTCCGACGGGGAATCCGCTCAGTTCGAGTTCCTGCCGCAATGTTCTGCCCTGCATCCGTTCCACGAAATCGGCCTGCTGGGTCGGGGTGAAATCGAAGTCGGCGTTCGTCCACTCGTTGATGGCTCTCCCATAGCCCTGCGGTCCGACCGCACTGAACGACCAACAGCCGTAGATGCCGTGGTCGAGCATGTCCTCGATGCTGCAAGTCCCCTCTTCGATCTCCTTCACGCCGTGTGCCGACACGTTTTCCGTCCTGCCGATCCGCCAACGGTAATTGAGGCAAATATCGCGGTGGAGCACATAAGAATATGCGACGGCGTCGTCCTTCCAGGACGACCCCTTCGCCTTTTCCGCGGGGTCGGCCACGGGACGGCCTTCGATCTGCTTCATAACGTTCTGATACATGACTATATAGCGGTTTCTCGCGTTCTCGTTCACCGTTCCGTCCCCATAGACATAGTAGAGAAGAAGATGGGAGAGCGCCCGTTCAAGCACATATTCGACCCGCCCGCGGTAGTTTCTGCGCACGCCGACGCTCGTCGTGTCGAAATTATAGGTCTTGGTGCAGAGAACGTCAAACAGGTACAGCGGGTTTTCGTTATTCGTCTTTGAGAGCTCCGCCGCGACCGAATCGAAGGTGTTCCGAAGGGCGGTGACGGTATCGTTGTACTCGGTATACTGCTTCATATAGGAGACGAGCTCCTTGGAATACCGCTCCCATTCGGCGTCGCTGTTTCCCGACGGACGGCTCACCTTGCCGAGCGCCTCTTCGAGGTAGCCGTCCAAGCCGTACCGGGGCGTTCCGTTCTGGCTGCCGCTCCCGCAGGCCTGCTCGATCTTGATCACATTTGTATCAAACGGGCTGAGACTGTCTTCATAGCTCTTCTTGACTTCCGCTTTCAGAAGTTGGTTCTGCTCCTGCAAGAGATCTTCCATGCGGTTGAGCTGCTCTTTGATCTCCTCGATGAGTTTCAGCATCTGGCTTTGGGCGGACGGCACAAGTCCCGTCAGATTGAGGATGGTCGTTATGGTGCTGTATGCGCCCGTCACGCCGCGGATCACGCCCGAAAATTGCTGCCCGAATTCTTGCGCCTTCTGAAAAACCGTGAGGGCGGTCTCCTTGAAGTCGCGCCCGAGGCTGTCTTGCGAATAATTTCTGGTATATGAAGTGGGCTCGTCCTTGAGCTCGCCCCACAGATCGACGAGGGTGTTCCCCGCAAGCACGATCTCCCCGTTCATATCGAGGGTCTCCGCAGACTGCCCGCCCGTTTCCGCCGAGAAAACGAGCTCCGCCGTCGTCATGCCCGTGCGCGTCAGCTTGCGGACGGACGCACCTTCGAACGCACCGCCGAAACTCACATCGGAGGGCGCGAGCGTATCGGAAAATTCGCCGTTGTTCGCATAGAGCTCGACGGTAAACTCGAACTTGCCGTCCTTTTCCTCCACATAGTCGAACACGGGATAGAACGAGGCGAATACGAGTTCCGCGCTGAACTCATGATCCTTCACTTTCACCGTGCGCCCGTTCAGAAGTTTTGCGGCCGAATTTTGATCGGTCACGCCGTCCGCTCCGAGCACGAGGCACACTTCGGTATCCCCCGTCACGACGAGTTCTTTGACGGTGACGTCCGAAGCTGCCGAACCGTCTTCATCCAAAAAGACGACGTCCGAAGGCGTGAGCGCGCCGAGGTCGTCGACGACGTCGACCAAAACGAGCGGGATCGTGACGTCGCCGTGCGATACCCGCATTCTGCCCGCATCCAGCCGCGCCGCCGTCGACAGGACGGGAACGCGCGCTTCGAGCGAGCTGGTATGATCTTTCACCGAGTCTGCGGTAAGGCGCACGACGCCGTCGAGATAGACGCCCGACTGTTCGTGGAGCGACAGATCGCCGCGGAGCTGCAATGTCAGATACTTGCCCGCCGCCGAGACGCTTTCGACGGTCATATTCTCAAAAGACCCGCCGAGGATGATGTTGTCCTTCGTAACTCGATCGGCAAATTCCCCCTCTTCCAACGTCAGCGTCAGTTTGACCGTCCGCTCGGAGACGAGCACATAGTCGCGGTCGCAGAGCAGGGAACGGGCTGCGAAATCCACCTCGACGCCCGCAACGAGATTGAGCTTATCCACATAGATGCTGTAATACGGGGTCTGGTTGGGGATCGCATCGGGATCGAGGAAGGTCAGTTTGAGCGAACCGTTGGGGTTTGCTTCCGCGCTCAGGACCTGCGCGGTTTTGATATCGACGGACGCTCCGTCTTCTTCTTTGCCCAGGCCGTTCTTGTGCATGTAACAGTGATAGCGCACCGTCACATCGTCCTTGGTGATTCCCTTGAAATCTCCCCCGCGCCTCGTGATCGTCGTGGAATATTCGCCGTCCGAAGAATATTCCACATACGTTGCATCCGCTTCTTCGACCGTCTGCTCCGAACGCGGCGCGCAGGCGCACGTCGCCGAGAGAAACATCACGATCCCGAGCAGAGAGCCGCATAAGTTCATCCAGAATTTTTTCATGACTTACCTCGCGAGTTAGGGCATAAAAACATAACCGCCCTCTTGGATTTATTATAAACTTTGCGAACAGACAAGTCAAGGAGCAAGAGGATATTTTTCGCGCCGAAGCGACGATTTTTTCCATTTTTTGACAGGAAATAGGGCCGATTTTTATGGGAAGTCTTGACAAAACCGAAAAACCCGTTAAAATATAAAGAAAAAGACGCGAAAAAATCGCGCTTTCGGAGGGGAATTATGAACACGGATTCGGCAACGATCATCTTCATCATAACGGTCGCATTGGTCGCGCTCGGAGTGTTGTTTTCACTGGTCGTGGGGTTTATCGTATATGTAAAATACGAGAGCAAGACGACGAGGGCGGGCGCGGAGGCGCGGATGGCGGCTTTGCAAGACGCGATGGGACAGATCCCCGCGGATACCGTCACGCCCTCGCTGGCGCAGATATGGCTTTCGAAACGTATGGAAAATTACGAATACTTTTTGATCGTCACAAAGCAGCTCAAACTGACCTTTGCGTTAGCGCTCATGAGCGCGGTCTTCGGGCTGTTGCTGTTTGCGATCACGGTATGCATTGCGCTGGCGTTCCAGGAAAAGCTGTTGGTGTCGTTGATCCCCGCGATCAGCGCGGCGATCGTGGAAATGTTCAGCGGGATCATATTATC
>CANROI010000093.1 GCA_947632165.1 uncultured Clostridia bacterium | reverse complement strand
GAGCTCGACCGCGCGCGCGAGGCGCTCGCCGAGATCTCTCCCGAAAGCGCGGATTTTCCCTCCGCCTCGGGGCTCTCGGCGATGTGTCTGCTCCTCACGGGGGATACCGACGGCGCCGCCGCGGAATGCGAAAAACTGCTCGAATATCATCCCGAGAACGTGCACGCGCTCACGACTTATTGCGCCGTGCTGGGCGCAAAGGGGGATAAAAAGGGCGCGCGGGAGGTCGGCGAACGGCTCGCCAAGCTCAAACCGGAGTCGGCGGAGGACCTCTTCCGCGTCTCCACCGCGCTCTGCGAGACGGGGCTCGACGACGCGGCGTACGAAAAGCTCTGCCTCCTTAAAAACCAGGTACCCTACGGGGACGACGTCCTCTGGTTCCTCGCCGTCGCCGCCTATCGCACGGGCAGGCGCGCCGAGGCAATCTCCGCGCTCGAGACGATGACGACCGTCTATCCCCGCAAGGAGATCGCGAAGTTCTATCTCTCCCGCATGCGCGAGGAGGAGGACGGCGGCAAGCCCTTGCAGCTCACCTACTTTTACCGCATGCCCGAGGAGGAATACAAGATGATCGCGAGCTTTTTGCTCGCGGCGAATGCGGCCAAGCCCGCGGAGGCGGCGCACTTTGCCGATCTTCCCGACCTTCCGGGCTACCTCCGCATTGCCTTCGACCAGCTCGACGGCAGGGACGAAAAGCTCCAGACCCTCGCCGTGCGGGTCGCCGTCAAGATCCGCGAAGACGCTTTTTTGCGGGAGATCCTGCTCGACTACAACGTGGATGAGGGGATCAAGTTCCTCATTTTGCGCGAACTCATCCGCCGCAACGAGGAGAATTCGTTCGGCGTCGTGATCTGCAGCATCTACCGCGAGTTCTTTTTGCACAAGATCGAGCTCGGGGAATACAAATACAAGGAATTCATGCAGGCGTTTGCGGACGTGTACTCCAAATATGCGCTCATCGGCGAGGAGAACGAGGAGAAGCTGATCGCGGCGGCGGAGGACGTCTACCATATGCTCGAAGAGGAAGAGGCGCTCGACTATGCCGAAGAGGAAGAGGCGCTCTCCGCGGTCATCTACCGCGAGGCGCGCATGCCGCAGGCGGAGCGCTCGATCGAGGCGGTCTCCAAGCTCTTCGACGCGAATGTGGCGACCGTGAAAGAGATCCTCAATTTCATCATCTGAAGGAGCGCGCATGAAACTGTTTGATTTTGACGGCATGTTCGAAAAGAAACTTGCCGAATATATGGCGCAGCACCCCGGGAAGTATACCGAAGAGGAGTGGGAGGACCGCATCCCCGCGCTCTATAAAAAATTCGGCGACACCTACCTGAAGGGGATCGGGACTACGCCCAAGGGCTACTATGCCGCGATGGACGATGAACAGCTCGCCGCCGCGCTGAGCGCCCATCTCAAGGAGGGGGTGCCCGTTTCCGACTTTCTGCGCCGCGAGATCGAGAGGCGCGGATGCACCGACGCCCTTCTCGCCCTTCTTGCGGAGGGAGACGAGCGCGTTCTGCCCGCCGCGGTCGAGCTCGCGGGCGAGGACCCGCGCGCGATCGGGCTCTATTTCCGCCTGCTCGAGGAGGACGCCGCCTGCAGTCAGCTCATCGTGGAACGGCTCCTCGGCGCCGCAGACGCCGCCAAAGAGGGGGCGATCTCCCTCTATGAACGGGGGATCCGCCGCGAAGAGATGCTCGACGTCCTGTCCCGCGTCAAGGCGCGCGACGACCGGGTGTTCGGGATCCTCATGAAGGAATTTCGCACCGCGACGGACGAACTGCCCGTGCGCGCGGGCTATCTCGCCGCGTACGGCGACGAGCGGGCGCTTCCCGCACTCCTCGAATACATCGACCGCGAGGACATCAACTTCCTCGAGTTCCGCGAGCTCAAGTACGCCATTGAGGCATTGGGCGGGGAATACACGCGCACGCGCGACTTTTCGGAAGATCCCTATTTTCTCGAGATCGCCGAAAAGTCGCAGAGCATGACTTTCCCCGACGAAGAGGGGGACCGCTCTTAAAAGGTCTCTGAAATTGCGAATATTCGAACGTCTTCCGCCATATCATATTTCAGCAAGGATTTTCGCGGAGGCGTTTTTTTATGGAAAACAACAGCGTATACGAGGACATCGCCGCGCGGACGGGCGGGGAGATCTACATCGGCGTCGTGGGGCCCGTGCGTACGGGCAAATCGACCTTTATCAAGAGATTCATGGAGGAGCTCGTCCTGCCGCAGGCGTCCGGCACGAAGAAACAGCGCATGACGGATGAACTTCCGCAGTCCGGATCGGGAAAGACCGTGATGACGACGGAGCCCAAGTTCGTGCCCGAAGAGGCGGCGGAGGTCACGTTCCGCCGCGCGGTCGCGAAGGTCCGCCTCATCGACTGCGTCGGCTTCCCCGTAGCGGGCGCCGCGGGCTTCGAGGAGGAGGGGGAGCCCCGCCTCGTCAAGACCCCCTGGAAGGAGGAGGCCGTCCCCTTCGAACTCGCCGCGGAGGAGGGGACCCGCAAAGTGATCCGCGACCATTCCACGATCGGCGTGCTCGTGACGACGGACGGCTCTGTGACGGGGCTGGACCGCGCCGCCTACGAGGCCGCGGAAGAACAGGCCGCAGACGAACTCAAGGCGATCGGAAAGCCTTTTGTCATCCTGCTCAACTGCAAGGACCCGGGCGCCGCGGAATCCCTCCGCGCCGCCCTCGAAGAAAAGTACGCCGTGCCCGTGATCGCGGCGGATGCGGAACATCTCACGGCGGACGAGATCGGCGGGATCCTCGAGCGGGTGCTCTATGAGTTCCCCGTGCTCTCGATCGACGTCGATCTGCCCGATTGGATGCGCGTGCTCGAAGCGGACTCCGCGCCCATTTCGGAGGTGCTCGGCGGCGTGCGTTCGGTCGCGCCGCAGATCTGCAAGATGAGCAACTGCGCCCTGCTCGACGGTCTCTTCGGCGAGAGCGAATTTGTCCGTCCGCCCGTTTCGCTGCGGCTCGAACCCGCCACGGGGCGCGCAAGTGTGAAGCTGGAGGCGAAGGAGGGCGCATTCTACCGCGTCCTCGGCGAGCAATGCGGAGCGGAGATCGGCGACGACTTCGCCCTGATGAGCTATGTCGCCTCCCTCGGCAAGGCCAAAAAGCTCTACGACCGCGTGGGGCAGGCGTTTGAGGACGCCCGCACATTCGGCTACGGCATCGTCCCGCCCGACGACGGCGAGATGAGCCTCACCGAGCCGAAGATCGTGAAAAAGGTCGGCAGGGTGGGGGTGAATCTGCACGCCGACGCGCCGAGCTATCACATCATCCGCGTGGATGTCAGCGGCGAAGTGAGCCCCGCGCTCGGGAACCTCGAGCAGAGCGAGGCGTTCGTGAAGGAACTCTCGGAGGGCATGAGCGTCCGTCCGGAGGCCGCCTGGAACACGAACATGTTCGGCAAGACGCTCAAAGAGCTTTTGGGCGAGGAACTCTATCACAAGAACCGCTCGATGGCGGAGAACGTGCAGAAAAAGATGCGCAGAACGGTCACGCGGATCGTCAACGAGGGGAAGGGCGGCGTCATCTGCATCCTCATCTGAGCGGCGGCGGCTTTTCTCGGTAAATTGCAGCTTTTTCGGCACACTGCGGCGGTTTTGCACGGCGCGGAGGCGGGTCCCGTTCAAAGCGGGGCCCGCCTCCGCGCCTTTTCCCTCCTGCGGCGCACGGTGATTAAAACTCACATACATTTTTCAAAAACAGTACATTTTTAAGAAAAATACTTGCATTTTCCAAAAAATTGTGTTAAGATATGGTAGATATCAGGAGGAAGGAGAACATATGAAACAGAAAATTTTGCGATGGATGCTCTTGCCGCTGCTTGCGGCGCTTCTGCTGGTCTGCATGCCCGTGACGGGGGCGTCGGCTGCGGCCGCGCCCGAGACGGACAGCGATCTCGTCAGCCCCTATGTTGCGGATACGAAGCTCATCGGCGCGCCGACGGTGGTGTTCGATCTTCAGAAGAGTTCGGATATGACGCGCTTCCCCGACGACAGGGGCAGATCGCCCTCGAACATTATTTTGCGGCTCAACGACCGGGGCGAGGTCGTCGGCGCGGGCGGGCAGGCCATCGGCGATCTCTATGACGTCTACGGAAGCCTGTCGCACCGGGTGATCCCCATCGTCTCCGTGTCAAGCGAGGCCGCGGCGGATTGTTTCATCGGCTTTATGCAGAGCCGCCTGAATGTGCTCGATATCGCCGTGCATTCGGCGGACGCCTCCCTCGTCAAGCGGGTGCGCGAGGCATTGCCCTCCATCCGCGGGATCGTGGAATACACGGAAGTGGGCGAATCGCTCTATCCCATCGTCAAGGAATCCACCGAAGCGGGCGCGATGGTCGTGATCCTGCCGCAGAAGGCGGCGGACGCGGCGACCGTCTCCTATCTGCAGGCGCGGTTCAAGACGGTCTGGGTCCGTGCCGAGAGCGGCGGCTACGGCGATCTGTGCGAGTGCATCTACGGCGGCGGCTACGGGATCGTCACAAACGATTTCACGGCGGCATACGAGGCGCTCGAGAAGCAGGAGAAGGGCTATACGCGCAACATCTTCAATGTGGCGCACCGTGCGGTGCCCAACCTCTTCAACGAAAATTCGTTGGGCGGGATCCGCGCGGCGATGGAGAGCGGGGTGACCCACCTCGAACTCGACGGCCATCTCACAAAGGACAAGCACATCGTCGTCATCCACGACGATACGATCGATTCGATGACGAACGGCTCCGGCACCATCGAGCGGATGACGCTCGAGGAGATCAGGAGCTTCGAGCTGGACATAAAACAGCCGCATGAGAAGGTCCCCACCTTCGAAGAGGTGCTCGACCTCATCAAACAGCTCAACGCCGAGCTCAAGACGGACGTCGTGCTCGTGTTCGAGATCAAGGATAACCAGAAGGATTTCGTCGAGAATATGAAGCGGATCCTCGATGAAAAGCAGTTTTACGAGAACATCGTGATCATCACCTTCGAGAACACGGAACATCAGCTGCAGGCGCTCGCTGAGCAGGTGCCGCAGATCCCGACCGCCAATCTCGACAGCATATCGGCAACCAACTTCGCGCGGAACCTCGCCAAGATCAACACCAACCGCACGGGGATGGATATGAGCACGGGCAACTATTCCGCGGCGTACGAGCGCACGATGATCGACCACGGCTTCGTGGGCTGGTTCTGGACCTATTCGGCCGCCAAGGATGTGTTCGCGGCGGCGGAGAAGGGGATCGTCGGCGTGACGAACAACTCCGCGGAGTGCTACGGCAAGCAGATCCGCTACGTCTATGGCGACGACGTCAAGGACGCGGCGGAAGAGGACATTCCCGCAGTGGGCGCGAAGATCGCGCTGAAGGCGGTGGACTACGCGGGGAAGATCTCCGAGGTAGAGGGCAAGGTGCAGTACACCGAGGAGACGGCGGAGGGCTGGCGCTGCTTTGCGACCTTCACCGAAGAACTCTCGGACGGCGGGAGCCGCCTCGTCTACGCCCGCGCGGTCAACTACCTCCGCCCCGAGGCAAAATCGGGCGGCTGCGGCGGCGTGATCGGGCTCGGCGGCGGAGCGCTTTCGGCAGTGCTTCTGCTCGGCGTCGCGCTCCTCTTCAGAAAGAAGTGATTGGAAAACAGAGGGCCGCCCGCGTGTTCCCACGCGGGCGGCCCCCGATCATAACAAAAGACAGCGGCGCCTGCCGCTGTCTTTTTTCATGGATTACATCAATCCG
>CANROI010000092.1 GCA_947632165.1 uncultured Clostridia bacterium | reverse complement strand
AAAGGAAGAGTACATCGAATTAACATAATTTTCGGAATTACGTATGAAACATCGGACAGATTCTGAAATTGATCCGATCTGAAATTGATCCGAAAGGCCGCCAACGCCGCAGAAATGCGGCGTTGGCGGCTTTATTATTCCTTATATTATGAAAGAACAGGGGCTTAAAGCCCTAAATCAGGACGGAATCGGAGGAGGTAGGGTCGAAAGTATCTTCGATGGCGCAGGTCGGGTGCAAGCTCAGCATATTGTACGAGGCGGGAAGATTTTTCGGGCTGTAGCCCGTGATCGATCTGAATACGCGGTTGAAATTCCGGATCGTCCCGAATCCACAGGAGATCGCGATCTTCGTCACGGTGTCCTCGCTCTTATGGATGAGCGCGATCGCTTTCTCGACCCGCACGAGGTTGAGGTACTGCGTAAACGTCATGCTCGCCATGCGCTTGAAGAACTTGGAGAAGTAAGATTCGCTCAACGCGGCAAAGCGGGCGGCGTCCGTGATCGTGTAGTCGGCGTATTTTTCGTCGATGTCTTTCAGGAGCAGTTTGTACCTCGTCTCCATAAAGTTCTCCTTGCGGATCCGCTCCTGCGTCGCTTCGCGGAGGAAGATATCGAGCATGAGCCGCTCGATGCGGTTGTTCACGGAGCGCGCGGCGAGCGGATCGCTCTCTTTGAGTTCCGCTTCGATTTTCGAGAACAGCGCGGGGAGCCCGTAATCGCAGGACAGGATGGGGGAGCGCAGCGCCCTGTCTTTGACGATGTCTCTCACGGGGATGCTGTCGAAGATGAAGAAGGCGAGCGTGCTGCTTTCGCCCCCCTTGATCTGATGGATGGCGGAGGGGTCTATGAAGACGCTCTCTCCCTCGCCGAGTTCGTAAATTTTCCCGTCTATGTTCGCCGCCGCGCTGCCCGTCTCCACGAAGAAAATTTCGCAATCGGGATGCCAATGCGGGAGATTCGTGAGATTTTTGTATTTCCCCACCCAGACGTGCGCCGCGCCCGGATAATGCCGCGATTCCCGGTTTACGATCATAATGGTTTTTTCCTCCCCGATTTGCGATCATTATACCATAAACAGCTGTAAATGTCCATAGTTGCGCAAAAACTTTCTTGAGGAAGCGGGGCGGAGGTGATAAACTGATAGTCGGAAAAATATTTGACGGGAGGAGACAATGGATCCCTGCATCGATCTTTGCAAAACCGCGCTCGGGGTGGAGTTCGGCTCCACGCGCATCAAGGCAGTGCTGGTGGATGAGCACAACACGCCGCTCGCCGCAGGCTCCCACGATTGGGAAAACCGCCATGTCGGGAACGTCTGGACGTACACGCTCGAAGATATCCGCCGCGGCCTGCAGACCGCCTATGCGGCGCTCAAAGCGGACGTGAAGAAAAAGTATGGCATCACGCTGTGTAAGATCGGCGCGATCGGCATTTCCGCGATGATGCACGGCTATATGGCGTTCGATGAAAGCGGAGTTCTGCTCGCGCCCTTCCTCACCTGGCGGAACAACACGGCGGCCGCCGCGGCGGAGGAGCTCACTGCGCTCTTCGGCTACCATATACCCGCCCGCTGGACGATCGCCCATCTGTATCAGGCGATCTTAAACGGCGAGGAGCATGTGAAGAACATTTCCTATCTCACGACGCTTTCGGGCTATGTGCATCGGTTGCTCACGGGCAGAAAGGTCGTGGGGATCGGCGAGGCCTCGGGCATCTTTCCCGTCGACCCCGCCACGAAGCGGTATTCCGCGGAGATGCTCGTGAAATTCGACCGGCTCGTATTGGGCAGCGTGCCGTACCGCGCGGAGGAGATCCTCCCCGAAATTTTGCTCGCGGGGGAGGACGCGGGAACGCTCACCGAAGAGGGCGCCGCCTTTCTCGACCCCGAGGGAGATTTAGAGCCGGGGATCCCGCTCTGCCCCCCGGAGGGGGACGCGGGCACGGGCATGGTGGCGACGAATGCCGTAAGGCCCCGCACGGGCAATGTTTCGGCGGGGACGAGCGTATTCGCGATGATCGTGCTCGAGGGGGAACTCAAAAAGGTGCATCCCGAGATCGACCTCGTCACAACACCCACGGGTGAGCTCGTCGGCATGGTGCATTGCAACAACTGCACCTCCGACCTCAACGCTTGGGTGAATTTGTTCAAAGAATTTGCCGCGCTTCTCGGCGTCGAGAAGGAGAGCGGCGAGCTCTATGAATTGCTCTATCGGAAGGCGCTTGAAGGGGAGAAGGACTGCGGCGGGCTGCTCGCCTATAACTATATCTCCAACGAGCACGTCACACGGGTGGAGCACGGCAGGCCGCTGTTCGTGCGGACGGCGAACGCGAAATTTACCCTCGCCAACTTCATGCGCGCGCACCTGTATTCCGCATTCGGCGCCCTCAAAGTCGGCTGCGATATCCTCTTCGAAGAGGAGGGCGTCGCGCTCGACCGGATCACGGGGCACGGCGGCATTTTCAAGACGGAGGGCGTCGCGCAGAGCATTTTGGCGGCCGCGCTCGATTCTCCCGTCACCGTTCAGAGCACGGCGGGCGAGGGTGGCGCCTGGGGCATGGCGATCCTCGCGAACTACCTGCTCCATAGGGAAGAGCCCCTCGAGAAGTATCTCGAAACGGAGGTATTCGCGGGGCAGCAGGGGATCACGGTAGCGCCCGATCCTGCGGACGTGGAGGGATTCCGCGCCTTTGCAAAGCGCTATTCGGGCGGGCTTCCCATCGTACGGAAGGCCGTAGAGAGACTGTAAATCGGCCGCGGGTGCACTTCCCACGGCGGCATCATCCGGAGGAAACTATGCTGGAACAACTCAAAGAGGCGGTACTGAAAGCCAATCTCGAACTCGTAAAAAACGGGCTCGTGCTGTTCACCTGGGGGAACGTGAGCGGGATCGACCGCGCGTGCGGGCTCGTCGTCATCAAGCCCTCCGGGGTCCCGTACGATCAGATGAGCCCGAAGGATATGGTCGTGGTGGACCTCGACGGAAAGACGGTGGAGGGGGAGCTCCGCCCGTCGTCGGATACGCCCACCCACCTCGAACTCTATAAGGCGTTTCCCGCTTTGGGCGGCGTCACGCATACCCACTCGACGTTTGCCACCGCTTGGGCGCAGGCGGGGCGAGACATTCCCTTTTACGGGACGACGCATGCGGACTACTTCTACGGCGACATTCCCTGCACCCGCGCGCTCACGAAGGAGGAGATCGGGGGCGCGTACGAGAAGAACACGGGGCTCGTCATCATCGAGCGGTTCAAGGGGCTCGATCCCCTCGAAGTGCCGGGCGTTCTGGTGAAGCGCCACGGCGTATTCGCATTCGGGGAAGACGCCGAAAGTTCGGTCTATCATGCGACCGTGCTCGAAGAGGTCGCGAAGATGGCCTGTCTTACGGAGGCGATCGCGCCGGACGTTCCCCGTGCGGACGGAGCCATGCTCGAAAAGCATTATCTCCGCAAACACGGCAAGAATGCCTACTACGGGCAGAAATAGCTCCCGTTTCGTTGAAAAGCGGGCGTGTAAAATCAAAAATAAAAAATGCAAGCCTTTGGGAGGGGTACATTCATGAAGGAAAAGATCGTTTATTGGCTCACGGGATCGCAGACTCTTTACGGCGACGACGTTTTGGAGCACGTCGCGCAGCATTCCGAGGAGATGGCAAACTGTGTGAACAGCTTCATGCCCGTCACGGTCAAGTATCTCACGACATGCAAGAGTTCGGAGGAGATCGTTGCGGCGGTGAAGAAGGTCAATTCGGATGAAAACTGCGTCGGCGTCATCACCTGGTGCCATACTTTTTCGCCCGCCAAAATGTGGATCAAGGGGCTGAAGCTTCTGCAAAAGCCGATGTGTCACTTCGCCACGCAGTACAACGAGCAGCTGCCCTATGATACCATCGATATGGATTTCATGAACGAAAATCAGGCGGCGCACGGCGACAGGGAGTTCGGCTACATCGTCGCCCGGATGCGGATCGACAACAAGGTCATCGTCGGGCACTATACCGACCCGTCGGCGCTGAAGGAGCTCGCCTCCTGGTGCCGCGTCGCGGCGGGGCTCGCCTTCTCCGGCACGGTGAAGGTGTGCAGATTTTCCGACAACATGCGCGACGTCGCCGTCACCGAGGGCGACAAGATCGACGCGCACGAAAAACTCGGCTGGCAGGTCGACTACTATCCCATCGCGGAGCTCGTCGCATACATCGAAGAGGTCACGGAGGGGGAGATCGACGCGCTCATGGCGGAATACGCGAAGAAGTACACGATGGCCACGGACAGGATCTCCGTCGTGCGGGAACAGGCGAAGTACGAGATCGCGATCGAGCGCTTCTGCCGCGAGAAGGGGGGCTATATCGGGATCGTCGATCACTTCGGCACGCTGAATGGGCTCAACCAGCTCCCCGGGCTCGCCATTCAGGATTTGCAGAGCAAGGGCTACGGCTTCGGCGCAGAGGGGGATTGGAAGATCGCGGCGCTCGGCGCGGTCATGCAGTACATGGCGGATCAGAAGGGCACGGGCATGATGGAGGACTACACCTACGATCTCAAAGACGGGCTCTGCCTCGGCGCACACATGCTCGAGGTCTCCCCGCAGTTCGCGGCCACAAAGCCCGAGATCCAAGTGCATCCCTTGGGGATCGGCGGAAAGAGCGATCCCGCACGGCTCGTGTTCGAGGGGATCTCGGCGCCCGAGGCGATCGCGGTCTCCATGGTCGACATGGGCAACCGGATGCGGCTCATCGTGCAGAAGATCGAACTCGTGAAATACCCGCACAAGATGCCCAAACTGCCCGTCGCAGGGTTGATGTGGAAGTATCGGCCCAACTTCAAAGACGGCGTTGCGGCATGGATCTATGCGGGCGGCGCGCATCACACGGTGGTCTCCTCCGTCGTCACGGCGCAGGAGATGATCGACCTCGGCAATGCCTGGGGCGTGGAAGTCGTCGTCATCGACGAAAAGACGGAGCTCAACGCCTTCAAACAGCAGCTCCTGTGGGCGGATGAAGTTTGGAAACCGAAGCAATAGTGCGGCGCAGCGCCTGAAAAGGTCCGCGAAAAAATCCGGCTATTGCGGCAGCGGATAAGAGATTGCCGCGAAGAAGAGCCCCCGGACGCGATCCGGGGGCTTTCCGCTTGATTTTTGCGCCGGGATCTGATATAATCAAATGGATCCGAAAAAAATTGCATGGAGGCGGCGGTATGCAGTTGGGAGAGAAAATTTACAGGGCGCGCAAGGCAAAAGGCTTTTCGCAGGAGTATTTGGCAGAGGCGGTGGGGGTGTCCCGCCAGACGATCTCCCAATGGGAGAACGACAAGTTTCAGCCGAACAGTGAGAACATCGATCTGCTGTGCCGGGTGTTGGATCTCTCACGGGAAGAATTTCTCGGCGACGGCGCAAGCAGTGAGGACGACCGCGCGGAGCATGCGCGGCGTATCAAGAGGCAAAAGACCTTTACGATCCTGATCGCGGTTCTTTCGGTGGCGGTCCTGTTGATGACGTTCGTCACGGTCTGCTTGGGGCTTATCTGCCTGACGTCCAACACCGGGGATATGATGGACAACTCGTACAGCATCCCGCCGTACGCTTTTTACGTCGCGCTGGCCGTTGCCGTGATTCTGATTCTGATCGGCGCCTACATAATCATATTAAAGCTAAAAGATAAAAACGGAAGATGATCAAGGAGTGGCTTAAAGCCGTTCTTTTTTCAAAAAAAGCGGTGTCAACAAATTGCAAAGAAAATGTCAAGCCGAAAAATTTTGCCAC
>CANROI010000091.1 GCA_947632165.1 uncultured Clostridia bacterium | reverse complement strand
CGCATGCCCTCGGTCTGTTCGTTCCCGAAGGCGCGTACCGAGCGGTAGAGAAGGCGCGCCGCGCGCAGGAGCATCGCGATCTCGGTCAGCTCCTTGCAGGCGAGTACGGAGCCCTTTTCCGCGCGCTCCAAACTGTCGCCGAGGGGCGGAAAGTATTCGACATGCCCGGATCCGAGCTCGAAGAGCAGGCAGAGCGCCTCGCCCGTGAGCGCGAGCGCGCGCTTTGCCTCGGGATAATCCCTCATCGGCTCGAGGGCGAGCACCGCCGCCCTGCCGCCGTCGAGCACGGCATAGCCCGCCGCGGCGGAGAGTATTTTGTCCAATTCCAGACGGAGCGCGTGTTGGTTCATAGCATACTCCTGAAGTAGTGACCCTTGGTTTTGCCGGCAAGGGGCGCGGCAGCGGGATCGTCGGTCCATTCCGGAAGGAAGCGATCCTCCGCGGAGAGGTCCACGAGTCTGCCCGCGGCGCTGTCCGCCGAGAGCGGCGCGCAGTTATAGAGTTCGAAGCGGCAGCCCTCGCCCGCGGCGCGGTAGCGCAGCAGCGGAAAGCGCCTCCCCTCCTCGTCTTCGAGGGTGTAGCGCCGCCGCCTGTCGCAATCCGCGCAGGTCCGCGAGAAGGGACAGTGGACGAGATCCATGACTTTGACGGATCCGAGGCAGAGCGTGAACGCTCCCTCCGCGGCGAGGGCGCGCTGTTCGGCGCCCGAGAGCTCCTTCGAGAGCGCGAAGTACTTCACGCCCGCGCGGAGGAGTTCCGAAACGGAGACGCGGTTGGTGAGATTCCACCCCGTCCCCGCGAAAAACGGCATTTGATATTCCCGCGCGAGCGACAGGCCGTAGTAGCCGTCGCAATAGATGCCGTCGAACCGGGGCAGCACGGGCAGGATGAGCGCCTCGTCCTCTTCGGTGAAGAAGGGAGGCAGATAGAGAAACTTCTCCCCCGAGGTCTCCGGGGCGGCGACGTTGCGGTAATCCGCGGGTTTGCAGATGATCACATCCGCCTTCACGCCCGCGGGATCGGAAGTGATCACGGCGAGCTTGCGGTTTTCGGCGCAGACGAGCTCGGCCTCGGGCATCCCCTCGCCGAGGGGCGCACGGCGGGGCAGCAGATGGGCGGCAAGCGCCGCATAGAACTGCCGCCGGATGGCGTTGAGCGCCGATTTAGGCAGGAACGCGTGCGCGGTCTCCACCCGCTCGAAGCGGACGGAAAAGGGCAGACCGTCCGTCTTGAGAAAACAGTCCTCGAGCGCCTCGCGCGTGAGCGGGGCCCGCTGCGCCGCTTCGGGCGCCGCGCCTTCGAAGGAAAGATCCCCGCAGACGATTTGCGCGGGCTCGCCGCCCACAAAGCGCAGCCTCAGGCAGATCTCCCGCCGCCGGTCGAAGGTGAGGCGCTCTTTCTGCGCGGCCTCGGTCGTGAGCCGCACCTCGTCGCCCGCACGCAGTTTTTCGGAGGAGGAGAGCGTGAAGCCTCCCCGCTCCCTCGCACGGAAGAGCGCGCCGCCCACTTCCCTGCCCTCTCGCAGAATTTTGAACCCATCTCCGGGGCAAGCCGCATACTCGCTTGCGCAGAAGCGGGAGTCGCGCATATAGCCCACGCGCTCGCCGATGTGCCCCTGTACGTTGCGGGAGAGGAAGCCGGGCGCCTGCCCGAAGGCGAGCCCCTCGGTGTAGTCCCCGCGGTTGTAGGCGCGCTTTAAGTCGGAAAGCTCTCGCCCGGCTTCTTCGCCGCGCAGAAGGGCGCGGTAGTAACGCACCGCCGCGGCGACGTATTCGGGCCGGCGCATCCGTCCCTCGATCTTGAGGGAGGTGACGCCCGCCGCGAGGAGTTCCTTCACTCTTCTGCCCACGGAGAGGTCCGCCGGCGAGAGGGCATAGGCGAATTCTTCGAACCCCCTGCGGTCGAGCTTATAGCGCTTTCTGCAGGGCTGTTTGCATCTGCCGCGGTTGCCGCTGTTGTTCCCCGCGAAGGAACTGAGATAGCATTGCCCCGAAAAGCAGGTGCAGAGCGCGCCCTGCACGAATACTTCCGTCTCAATCACCGCCGAGATCTTCGCGATCTCCGAAAGCGGCGTCTCCCGTGCGAGGACGACCCGCGAAAAGCCGCATTCTTTGGCAAAGAGCGCCCCGCGCACATTGCAGCAGCCCGCCTGCGTGCTCAGATGGAGCACGAGCTCCGGGAAGAGCTCCTTGAGCCGTTTCCCGAGCAAGAGATCCTGCAGGAGCAGTGCGTCCGCCCCGGCCTTCCAGGCGTCCCGCACGGAACGGACGAACTCGCCGAGTTCCGCGTCTTTGACGAGCGTGTTGAGGCAGACATAGACCTTCACGCCCAAAAGATGGGCATGGGTAATGAGTTCTTTGAGCGGCGCGGCGTCGAAATTGCCCGCGCCCTCCCGCGCGGAAAAGCGGGTGAGCCCGAGATAGACTGCGTCTGCGCCGCCCGAAATTGCGGCGCGGGCCGAACTCTCGTCCCCTGCGGGGGCTAAAATTTCACCGCGCATGTCTGCTCCCCCTTCGTCAGTCTTCCGCCATCGCAAGCGCGAGCGCCGCCGCAACGCCGTCCTCCTCCACCGAGGGGACCACCGTCGCAGCCGCTTTCAGCTGCTCCTCCGCATTGGCGACGGCGAATTTCCCGCCCGCCGCCTCGATCATGGGCAGGTCGTTGAGCTGATCGCCGATCGCGGCGGTCTTTTCAACGGGCACGCCGAAGCGCGCCGCAAGCTCCTTCACCGCCCGCGCCTTGCTCACGCCCGCGGGCAGGATCTCCACCATATAGGGATTGGACGCCGTAACGGTGTAACCGCGCCCGAGGCACCCTTTGAGTTCCTCCAAGAGCGCGTTGCGCCGCTCGGCGGGGAGCATCACCAAAAGTTTTGTGACCGGCCTCCCCCGCCTGCGGATCAGCGCGGAGAGCGGTTCGCTCACGACCTCGCCCTTCACGCCGCAATTCTTTTCGTAGATCTGCAGAAAGAGGTCGTCCCGGTTGCAATAGAGCGCGTCGTCGAGATAGATCTGAAGATGCTCGCCCCGCCGCTCGAGCTCCTCGGCGGCGAATGCGGCCGCCTCGGGTGTGAATCCCTCCGAAAACAGGATCCCGCCCGTGCGGATCTCGGCGAGCACCGCGCCCTGATAGGCCGCGACGAGCCCCTCGGTGAGCCCAAGCTCCTTGAGACGGGGAAGGATGGAGCAGAGCATCCGCCCCGTGACGATCGCAAACACGCCCCCCTTGCGGCGGTAGCTGGAGATCGCCTCGATGTTCTTTTGTGAGATCGTACCGTCGGCGCGCACGAGCGTGCCGTCGAAATCGGATAAAAACAGGTCGTATTTCATAGTTCCTCGAAATAAGTACGGATCCTTGCCGCGAGTTCGGGCCCGATGCCCTCCGCCGCCATGAGTTCGGGCTCGGAGGCGCGCATGATCCTGTCGATCGTGCCGAACTTCTCCATCAGCGCCGCCTTCTTCCGCTTGCCGACCCCCTCGATCCCGTCGAGCACGGAGGCGAGATTGCGCTTCGAATGCAGGTTGCGGAAATAGGTGATCGCAAAGCGGTGCGCCTCGTCGCGGATGCGTTGCAGCACCTGCAGGGCAAAGTCGCGGCGGGAGAGCCTCACGCTCTCCTCCGAAGAGAGGGTGAAGATCTCCTCTTCCTGCTTGGCGAGCGCGATGAGGTCGATGTCCGAAACGCCCATCTCCTCGAAGATCTCCCTGACGGCGGAGAGCTGCCCCTTGCCGCCGTCGATCACGATGAGCTGGGGCTTGGGGAAGCGCTCCTCTTCCTCCGTGCCGAGCTTTCCGAGGCGGCGCTTCAGCACCTCTTTGAGGGAGGCGAAGTCGTCCGCGCCCTCGACCGTTCTGATCTTGAAGCGGCGGTAGGCGTATTTATCCGCCTCGCCGTCCGTAAAGACGACCATGCTCCCGACCTTATCCACGCCGGAGATGTTCGAAATATCGTAGCATTCCATGCGCTTGGGATAGCGCTTGAGCCCGAGCAGCTCCTTCAGCCGTCTGCAGGCGCTCGTCGTCATATCGTTCTTATGTTCGATCGCCGAGACGGACTTCTCGAGGTACTCCTTGGCGTTCCTCTCGGCCATCGTCAACAGTTCCCGCTTGACGCCGAACTTGGGGCGCACGATCTCGAGCTTTCTGCCCGTCTTGCCGCGGGCATACGCCGTGAACAGCTCCTCGTCGAAGGGTTCGTCGGCGATGAGCTCGTGCGGGAGCTCATGGTTGGCATAATATTGGCTGAGGAAGGAGAGGAAGCTCTCGGCGCGCTCGCCCGCGCCCTCCTCGAGCGGGAAATTGCGGCTCCCTTGCATGATGCCCTTGCGCGTGACGAGCACGCTGATGACCGCATACAGCCCGTTGGAGGCGAGCGCCCAGATATCGGCGTCTACGTCCTTGGGCATGGAGGTGATCCGCTTGAGCTGCAACTTGCGGAGCATGCCGATGCGGTCGCGGTACTCCATGGCGAGCTCGAACTCCTCTCGCTCGGCAAAGAGTGCCATCTTCTCCTTCAAAAGCCGCTCCGCCTCCTCATAGTTGCCCGAGAGGAAGGAGATCGCCTTCTCCACCCGTTCGGCGTACTCCTCCTCCGTGCACAGATGCGCGCAGGGGGAAAGGCAGCGCCCCAAATGATAGTTGAGGCAGGGCTTTTTGGGCTTTTCGGTGATCGAAGTGCTGCATAGACGCACGCAGTAGACCTTGGCGGCGACGTCGAGGATGTCCTTGCAGGAGATCCCCCCCATGAACGGACCGAAATAGCGGCCGTCCTTCTTCACCTTGCGGGTGATCGAGAGATGCGGGAATTTTTCCCGCGTGTGGACCTTGATATAAGGATAGGTCTTGTCGTCTTTGAGCAGGATGTTGTACTTGGGTTTATACTTCTTGATGAGGTTGTTTTCGAGCGCGAGGGCGTCTACCTCGGTGGGCGCGACGATGTAGGAAAAATCGGCAATGTTCTCCACCATCGCCTGCACCTTGGAGGGCTTGGGCGAGGAGTGGAAATATTGCCTGACGCGGTTCTTGAGGACCCGCGCCTTGCCGACGTAGATGACGGTGCCTTCCGCGTCGAGCATGAGATATACGCCCGGCGTATCCGGCAAGAGCTTCAATTTTTCCTGCAGGACGCTTGAAATCATATTCTACACCATTGTTATTATACACCAAACCCATAGGTTTTTCAAGGGAAAACGCAAAAAAAATGCGAACAGACTTCCTCCAAACCCGCTGCGCCGCGCGGGCAAGTTGCCCGCGCGGCGCAGCTTGAAAATTTTTTTCTCGGAATGCTTGCATTTTTTCCGCTACTATGGTAGAATAACATTGCGCCACAATTTCATACTATGCACACATGGGTTACAACCGGCAGTTGGTGTATCCTTCTTTTCCATGTGTGTAAAAGAATTGTGGCGCAAACAATACGGGATACTCATTGCGGGCGCTCCGTATTGGAGCGTCCTTATTTTTTGCCCGCAAAATCAAATGAGGAGATATACTTATGAACAAATGCCAGGAGTGCGGAACGGAATTCGAAGGGAATTTCTGCCCCGAATGCGGGAAAGCGTGGTCGGAAGAAAAAACTTGCCCCAAATGCGGAGAAACGATAAAAAACGGCGTCAAATTCTGCACGAACTGCGGCTATGCGTTTTACAATGCACCTGCGCCCGCGCCCAAGGAACCCGAACCCGCACCTTATTCCCGCGCCGTACCTGCAGATGGATGGATGAAATCGCATAAGAATCAACTGATTTTCCTCTCGCTACTCTTGATCGTAGTGATAATCGTATCCATTGCGGTTCCTCTATATTTTGCCAACCGTTTTAACGGAACATATTACCG
>CANROI010000090.1 GCA_947632165.1 uncultured Clostridia bacterium | reverse complement strand
GCCTGCCGCGACGATCAAAACGAGCGCGATCAGAAGACTTAAACATCGTTTCATCATGTGTTTCTTATCCATGCTTTTCTCCTTGGAATCATTATTTCATATTATATACGAGAATTTCTCGTATGTCAAGCAATTTTACGAGATTTGCTCGTAAACTAACGGTATGGTTATAGGCGAACGGATCAAGGAACTGCGCACGGAAAAGCGGCTCTCTCAAAAAGAACTCGGAAATCTTCTCTCGGTATCGCAAGATACGATCTCTCTGTGGGAAAAGGGGAAAAGTTTGCCGGCGGTGGAATATGTGATCGCCTTGTGCGAGATCTTTTCCGTTTCCGCAGACTATCTTTTGGGGCTCTCCGATTACTGAAAATGTCGGAGGGGCGATTCCCTCATTCTTCGATTCATTCATTTGTGAAATTATTGACGGAACTATATAAATATGGTATACTGAAGCGGACAGAAGGCGGTTGAGGCGGGCCGGAGGCGGAAAACGTGCGCATCTTGCGCGCAAATGCCGCAAAGCCCCGGCGGTCCTTCCGTGAAATTCGCCCCGATCCGAGAGAAAATCGATATGAAACCGAAAAAATTTTTATCCCTGCTTTTGATTGTTTTTATGTTGTTGGCGGCGACCCCGCTCTGCGGGACGGTTGCGGCCGCTGCACAGGCTCCCGAAACGGTGCGGGTCGGGTACTTCTCCTTCCCCGGCTATCACAACAAGACCGAAAACGACGGGATCGAGACGCGCTCCGGCTACGGCTATGAATTCCTGCAGCTCATCGCGCGCTACAACAATTGGAAGTACGAATACGTCGGCTTCGACAACTCTTACAGCGACTGTCTCGGCCTGTTGGAGGAGGGCGAGGTCGACATCGTGACCTCCGTCTCGAAGACTGCTGATCGCGAGGAGCTTTTTCTGTTCTCCGAAAAGGACATCGGCACAAATTCCACGATCTTCACGGTGAAGGCGGGCAATACGCGCGTCGAAAAGGGCAACTACTCCACCTATAACGGCCTCCGGATCGGCATGCTCGCGAACAATTCCAAGAATGCCACGTTCGAGGCGTTTGCCGGGGAGCACGGCTTTTCGTATGTGGCCGTATACCGCGAATCGGACAGCGAACTCTCGGCGCTGCTCGAAAGCGGCGAAGTGGACGGGATCGTGACGGGGAGCCTGAGGGTGATGGGCAATGAGTGGCTCATCGAATCCCTCTCTCCGCAGCCCTTCTATGTGTGCGTGAACAAGCAGAATGCCGCGCTGATGGACAAGGTCAACGCCGCGATCGACACGCTCGACCTTGCGGAGCCCGATTGGCGGAACGTGCTGCATGACGAATACTATTCGACGGACGAGAGCGGCAATATCATCATGAGCGCAGAAGAGCGCGAATACATCCGCTCGCTCGCGGGGCAGGACAAACTGAAAGTGCTCATGAATCCCGACCGAAAGCCCTACTCCTATTTCAAAAACGGCACGGAGGCGGCCGGGATCTTCCCCGCCATCTTCGAGAAGATGACGGAGAATGTGGATCTTCCCTATGAATTTGTCCCCGTCAAGGACCGTGCCGAATACTATGAAAAGCGCAACTCGGACGAGATCGACCTCGTGATCGACTTCAACGACGATCTTTCCCTTGCGGAAAGCGGCGGATACAAGATCACCGACGTCTATTACACGACAACGCACACCATGATCAAGCGGAGGGACCTCAAGGGCGACCCCAAGAAGTTCGCCACCCAGAAGTTTGCAGACAACCCCTTCTCCGACTATCTTGCGAAATACGTCGGAGGCGATACCGAGGTCGTGCGGTATGATTCCCTCGACGAGAGCGTGGAAGCGGTCAAAAAGGGAGAATGCGACGCGACGATCACCCTCTCCTACGTCGCCGAACAGTACATCTGGAACGACGACCGGAACGTCCTCACGTCCGAGCTGATCGGCGAGACGTCGTCCGCCTACACGATCGGCGTGAACAGCGCGCGGTGCAATTTTCTGCTGCTCTCCATTCTGAATAAGTGCGTGACGGGCATGAGCCGCAGCGCGCGCTCCTCCATCGTCACCGAACAGATCTCCGAATTCCGCCCCACCGCCGACACGGGGCTCATCACCCTGCTGCGGCGCAACCCCGGCTACATCGTGCTCCTCGTCTCGGGCGTCCTGCTCCTGATCTTTGCAATCGCAATGCTCGTGGTGAGAACGCTCAACCAGCGCAAACTGCAGCGCAAGGTGGCGGAGGCGACGAGCAAACTGCAGGCGCAGACGGAGGAACTCTCTGCCGCGCTGCATGCGGCAGACGCCGCCAACCGATCCAAAACCACTTTCCTCAACAACATGTCGCACGATATCCGCACGCCCATGAACGCCATCATCGGGTTTACGGCTTTGGCGACGACGCACCTCGACAACCGGGAGCGGGCGCTCGACTATCTCACCAAGATCTCGCAGGCGTCCAACCACCTGCTCTCGCTCATCAACGACGTGCTCGATATGAGCAGGATCGAATCGGGCAAGGTGCATATCGAGGACCGGCCCGAAAATCTTGCGGACATTCTGCAGGGGCTCAGGAACATCATCCAATCGGACATCCACGCAAAGCACCTCGAACTCTTCATCGATACCGTCGATGTGGCCAACGAAGAGGTGTACTGCGATAAACTCCGCCTCAACCAGATCCTGCTCAACCTCACCTCCAACGCCATCAAGTTTACCAAGACCGGCGGCTCCGTCTTCATCAAAGTCGTGCAGAAGGAGTCCCGCAAAGAAGGATACGGCACCTATGAATTCAGCGTGCGGGATACCGGCATCGGGATGAGCCCCGAATTTGCCAAGACCGTGTTCGATCCGTTCACGCGGGAACGCAATTCCACCGTCAGCGGGATCCAGGGAACGGGGCTCGGCATGGCGATCACCAAGAACATCGTGGACATCATGGGCGGCACCATCAAGGTGGAGAGCGAACAGGGCGTGGGGACCGAATTTGTCGTGACGCTCGAGCTGAAATTCACCGACTCGGAGCCCGAACAGCTCTCTCTTGCGGAGCTCAACGGGCTGTACTCGCTCGTGGTGGACGATGATCTCGTCTCCTGCCAAAGCGTCTCCAAAATGCTCCGCCAGATCGGCATGCACGCCGAATGGACGGTCACGGGGAAGGAGGCCGTCGTCCGCACAAAAGAGGCGATCGAGCTGGGGCACCCCTTCGAGGTATACATCATCGACTGGGCCATGCCCGATATGGACGGCATCGCCACCGTGAAGCAGATCCGCACGCTCATCGGCGACAGCTCCCCCATCATCCTCATGTCGGCATACGATTGGGCAGACATCGAACAGGACGCCCGCAAAGCGGGTGTGACGGGCTTCATCAGCAAGCCCCTCTTTGCCTCCGACCTGCACCGCGCGCTCGAAAAGAGCTTGGGCAAGTCCTCCCCAAAGGCCGAACCCGCCAAGAAGGAGAGCAAGGTCCTCAGCAAGCGCATTCTTCTGGTGGAGGACAACGAACTCAACCGGGAGATCGCACAGGAGATCCTCACGGAGGCGGGGCTCCTCGTCGAGACGGCGGAAAACGGGCAGATCGCCTACGAGATGGTCAAGAACTCGCAGGTCGGGTACTACGACCTCATTCTGATGGACGTGCAGATGCCCGTCATGAACGGGTATGAGTCGACAAAGCTCATCCGCGCGCTCGACAATGAGCTTGCAAACATCCCGATCATTGCGATGACTGCAAACGCGTTCGAAGAGGATAAGCTCGACGCCTATGCCGCCGGCATGAACGGGCACCTTGCAAAGCCCATCGACATCGACATGATGTTCAAGGTGCTCGAAGACACGTTGGGCACAAAAAAAGACGAACCGGACAAAGGTTGACCCCCCATCAAAAGAGCGCGGCGGGAGCAGATCATTCTGCTCCCGCCGCTTATTTATGCCTTGGTTTTTCTGTTCAAGCCCCGTGCGTCATGCCCTCGCCCTCCGCAGAGCGAGCCCCGCGATGTAAAATCCGACAAAGACGAGCAGATCCACGGCGACGACCGTGCAGCCGACGGGCGTGGACAGCCAGATCGACAGCAGGATCCCCGCAAGCGTGCAGACCACCGAGACGGCCGCCGAACAGATCACGACCTTTTTGAAGCTCTTGAAGACGCGCATCGCCGAGAGCGCGGGGAAGATCACGAGCGCCGAGATGAGCAGCGACCCCACGAGATTCATCGCGAGCACGATGACGAGCGCGATCACAACGGCGATCAGCAGATTGTAGACCTCCGTCCTGACCCCCGTCGCCCGTGCGAACGTCTCGTCGAACGTGATCCCGAAGATCTTGTTGTAGAAGAGAAAATAGAGCGCGATGACGAGCACCGAGAGCACGATGCACATCCAGACGTCCGTCTGCGTCAGGCTCAGGATCTTCGTCGAGCCGAACAGCGTAGCGCAGACGTCCCCCGTCAGGTTGCTCGACCCCGAAAAGTTGTAGATGAGGTATCCGAGCGCGAGCGCGGAGACCGAAATGAGCGCGAGCGAGGCGTCGCCGTTGAGCTTGGATTTCCGCCCGCTCGTTCTCAGAAGGAGGACGGCGGCAACGACCGTGACGGGAAGGACGATCCACATCTCATTCGTAAGTCCCGCGACGGCGGCGACCGCCATTGCGCCGAAGGCGACGTGGGAGAGCCCGTCCCCGATGAAGGAGAAGCGCTTCAGAACGAGGGTCACCCCGAGCAGGGAGGAACAGAGCGCGATGAGCACCCCGACGACGATCGCAAACCAAACGAAATCGTAGACGAAGAAGGAGGCAAAGTCCGAAAAACTCATGACCGCAAGCAAACCGTTCATTGTACCCCTCCCGCAAATGTTCTGCCGATCTCGCTCTTTGCGTACTCCTCCGCCGTGCCGAACCAGGCGCGCCCGTGAAAGACGTGCAGAATGTGGGTCGCAAACGCGAGCACGGCGCGGATGTCGTGCGACACCATGATGATCGTGATGCCGTCGTCCCGGTTGAGCGCTTTGATGAGTTCGTACATCTCCGCCGTCACCTTGGGGTCGAGCCCTGCGACGGGTTCGTCCAATAGCAAAAGATTCCCCGTGGCAAGGAGCGCCCTCGCGAGCAGCACGCGCTGCTGTTGTCCGCCCGAAAGTTCGCTGTAGCACCTCTTTTTGAGGTGAGAAATTCCCAACCGTTCCATTTTTTCGTCGGCGAGCTGCTTCTCTTCCCGGGTGTAGAAGGGACGGAGCCCGCTCCTTGCGAGAAAGCCCGAACGGACGATCTCCTCGACCGTGGCGGGGAAATCCCGCTGCACGGGGGTCTGTTGGGGCAGATACCCGATGACGCCGCCCGCGCGCCTGAGCGCCTCGCTCTTTTCGATGCTGCCCGCAAGGGGCGGCTGCAGGCCGAGGAGCGTCTTGACGAGCGTGGATTTTCCGCTGCCGTTCTCCCCGACGATGCAGAGGTAGTCCCCCTCGCTCACCGTGAAAGAGATCTCTTCGGCGACCGCCTTTCCCTCATAGCCGAGCCGAAGGCCAGTGCATTTCAAAAGTTCCATAGCGCCTCCTCAATTGAGTGCGGTCTTGAGCGCCGCAAGATTTTCCCGCATGAGGGAGAGGTAGTTCGCGCCCTCTGCAATGTCCGAACGCGTGACCGATTGGAGGGAGTTCATCGAAAGAATGGTCTGATCCTTGGTCTTTGTGTTCTTTTTGATCTGCTCGGCGATCTTTTGATCCGAGCTCTCGAGCACGAGGATATAGGGCAGTGCGTTGTCGTCCACCGCTTTTACAAGGTTTGCGATCACCTCGAAGCTCGCCTCGGTCTCGGCCGAGCACCCCGAGAACGCCGCATAGTAGGTGAGGCCGTAGTCCTCCACAAG
>CANROI010000089.1 GCA_947632165.1 uncultured Clostridia bacterium | reverse complement strand
TTTGAATGAGGCGGTTTTATGAAAAAGTACAGGATCCGCGTCGGACTTGACGTGGACGATACCCTCTATGAATGCAATTCCTATGCGCTGGAGATCATCAACTGCCGTCATCCCGACGAAGAGCCCATGAAGATCGAAGAGATCAAGAGCTGGAACGGCGGGGGCCGCTATGTGGAGGAGCGCATTGCGTTGTATTCGGATCCCGAATTCGTGCGGACGCAGCCGATCACGGAAGGGGCGCAGGCGTTTGTAAAGAAGCTCTCCGAGATCGCCGACGTGTTCATGATCACCGCGGTGCCGGCCTGCTGCATGAGCGCGCGGGCGGAGCGCCTGATCAAGGATTTCCCCGAGATCCCCGTCCAGAATATCATGATGGGCACGCGGAAAGACATGATCTCGCTCGACATCATGCTCGACGACGGGGCGCACAATATTTCAAGCTCCCGGGCGGCGTATCCCGTCCTCTTCAGAAAACCTTGGAACGTTGGGCTCTCGGGCCTGCTCTCCGTGAACGGGTACGATGACTTCCTGCATTTCTGCGAGATGGTCCGCAGCTCCTTCTCCGAGGGCTTCCCTCGCCTTGAAAACGGGGGCGTCCTGTGCCTTGTGGGGCCCTCCGGCTCTTCCAAGACGGAGATCGCGAACGGGCTGATCAAGCTGGATGGATTCGAAAAACCGTTGACGTCGACGACGCGCCCGCGGCGCGCGACGGAGGGGGACGAGGCTTACCGCTTTATCACCGAGGAACAATTCCTCAAAGAGCTGCGGGCGGGGAATTTTATCGAGACGACCGTCTACAGCGGCTATCATTTCGGGACTTCCGAAAAGGACATCGCGCCCATTGTGGCAAGGGGAAGCGTCGCCGTGATCCCGATCGATATCTGCGGCGCCATCACGCTGAAAAATCTCTACCGGCAGCGCGCCATGCTCGTATTTACGCGCAGGGAGCGCGCAGACGCGATCAAGAGCATCATCATGAGGGACATCGACCTCGAGGATAAGACGCGCCGCATTATGTCGCTCGATTTCGAATACCGGAACAGTGAGATCTGCGACGCCGAAATCGACGTCGGCGACGACATTTTCGCGGCGATCGACCGGATCGTGGAAATGGTCCGCCAAAAATAGAACGGTTTACCTCCCGGGGATCCCCGGGAGGTTTTTTGTTCCATGGCGTAAAATCTTTGCCAAAGCGTACCGCAATTTTGCAAGGAACGTTGATTTTGCGGGAAAATTATGGTATAATCGACAGTGGTTGCGCATGCAAGCGAGCGAGACGAGAATGGACAGACTTGTAATGAAGACGAAGGATATCAGACGGGAGAATTTGGAAAAACTCCGGGCGCTCTTCCCGAATGCGGTGACGGAGGTCATGAAAGGGGAAGAGACGGTGCTCGCGGTCGATTTCGACGTGCTCAGAGAGGAACTGTCGGAGACGGTCGACGGCAAGCAGGAGCGATATCAGATGAGCTGGCCGGAAAAGAGCAAGGCAAGGCGCCTTGCGAGTTCCCGGGTAACCGCGACCCTTCGTCCGGTCAGAGAGCGGAGCCGCGACTTCGACCATACCGAAAACGTCTACATCGAAGGGGACAACCTCGACGCTTTGAAGCTGCTCCGCGAGCCCTATCTCGGAAAGATCAAGATGATCTACATCGATCCGCCCTACAATACGGGGAGCGACTTCGTGTATGAGGACGACTATTCGCTCGAGGGGGAGCACTATAAGCGCCACGGCAGCGGACAATTCGACGAAGCCGGCATGCGGCTTGTGAAAAACTACGACAGCAACGGAAGATTCCATACCGATTGGCTGAATATGATCTATCCGCGCCTCAAAGTGGCGCGTGATCTCCTCTCCGACGACGGTGTGATCTTTATCAGCATCGGCGACGGCGAATTGGCACGGTTGATCGAAATCTGCGACGAGCTCTTCTTCGCGCGGAACCGCATGCCGATCTTCAGCAGGATCACCAAAAAGTCGAGCAACAACGGGGATAACTTTTCGCCCTGTGTGGATTACGTCGTGATCTACGCGAAGGACATCGGATGCGTCAAAGAGTTCAGCGTGGAGATGGACGAAGACATCCGCAGCCGGTACAATAAGACCGACGAACATGCGGACGAGCGGGGCCCTTATCAGGAGGTCGGCCTGTACCAGGCGGCGCTCAAACACGGGGGGTCGTCCTATCCGATCCTCTGCCCGGACGGAGAGCGCGTGCTCCCGCCGGACGGCAAGCCTTGGCGCTGGAATGAAGCGACGTTCCTGAAGGGGAAGGAAGAGGGAAGGATCGTCTTCAAACGCACAAAGACGACGCCGCTCATCAGGAAAGACGGCACTCCGGGCAGCTGGAATGTCTACACCAAGGTCTATCTGAACGAGCGTGAGGAGCGGGGGATGCATCCCAAGAATTTTTCCGATGCGTTCCAGAATACGCTCGCCTCGGCGGAGCTTGCCGCCCTGAAGATTCCGTTCGATTTCGCGAAACCCGTGGCGCTCGTCAAGTACTTTGCAAAACTGCTCACGGGGAGAGATGATACCATCCTCGACTTTTTTTCGGGCTCCGCGACGACGGCGCATGCGGTCATGCAGCTCAACGCCGAGGACGGCGGACGGCGCAAGTTCATCATGATACAGATCCCCGAGGCCTGCGACGAAAAGAGCGAGGCATACAGAGCGGGTTTCAGAACAATCTGCGACATCGGCGAGGAACGGATCCGCCGTGCGGGAGAGCGGACCGACTGTTCGGCGGCGCCGGACGTCGGATTCCGCGTCTTCAGGCTGGATTCTTCGAACATGCGGGACGTATATTATGCGCCCGAAGCGCAGTTGCAGGAGCGTTTGGACGACGCCATAGACAATATCAAGCCCGACCGTACGGCATGGGATCTCCTGTTTCAGGTGATGCTCGAATTGGGCGTGGAACTCTCCGCAAAGATCGAAAAAAAGTCGGAGGACGGAAAGACCTATTTTGCCGTCAACCGGAACGAACTGATCGCCTGCTTCGACGAAGACATCACGAATGATGTCATCACGGCGATCGCCGCCCAAAAGCCGCTCTATGCCGCCTTCAGGGACGGCACGTTTGGGGACAGCGTCGGCATTAACAATGAGCAGCTCTTCGGGGTCTACAGCCCGGGCACCAAAATCAGGATCCTCTGAGCGCAGCGCTTGCCATGAAATTCAAGTTCAAGGTACAACCATATCAGACGGATGCGGTGAATGCGATCGCAGACGTCTTTGCGGGGCAGCCCCATAAAGCGCATGACGTCGGCTTCGCCAATCCGCCCATTGCGCTTTCGGGCTCCGAGCTCCTTGTGAACATCCGCGGCATACAGGCGGCTTCCGGTCTTGCGCAGTCGGCGGAACTCTCCGGAACACTCGGCGCGGTCGACCTCGACGTCGAGATGGAGACAGGCACGGGCAAGACTTACGTCTATATCAAGTCGATGTTCGAACTGAACAAGCGATACGGGTTCAGTAAATTTATCGTGGCCGTTCCGAGCATTGCGATCCGCGAAGGGGTGAAGAGAGCCTTCGAGATCACGCAGGAGCATTTCATGGACTCCTACGGAAAGAAGGCCCGCTTTTTTATTTACAACTCCAAAAAACTCGACGAGATCGAACAGTTTTCCTCGAGTTCCGCGATCAACGCAATGATCATCAACATTCAAGCGTTCAACGCGCGGGGCGCAGACGCCCGCCGCATCTATGAGGCGCTCGATGACTTCGGGTCGCGCAGGCCGATCGACGTGATCGCAAAGAACAGGCCCATCCTCATCCTCGATGAGCCGCAAAAGATGGGGGGAAGGGCAACGCAGGAGGCGCTTTTCCGTTTCGACCCGCTCTTTTCTATGAATTTTTCGGCGACGCACAAGGTAAAGCACAATACCGTCTACGTCCTCGACGCGCTCGAAGCGTTCAACAAAAAACTCGTCAAAAAGATACAGGTCAAGGGGTTTACCGTGCATGATCTGCGCGGCACGAACGGCTATCTCTACCTTCAGGAGATCCTCCTCTCGCCGACCAGACCGCCGAGGGCGAAAATCGAACTCGAGATCGTGGGCGCAGGCGGCAGGATCTGCCGCGAAGTCCGGATTTTGGGCGTGGGAGACAACCTCTATCGGGTATCCGGGGAGATGAGCCAATACGGCGACGGTTTCACGATCGGTGAGATCGATCCGCTCAACAATAAGGTCGTATTTCTCAACGGCGGAGAGTTGTATCTTGGCAGCGCAAGCGGAGACGTCTCCGAAGCGGACATCCGCCGCATTCAGATCCGCGAGACGATTCGCTCTCACTTCGAAAAAGAGGAGGAACTCTTCCGCCGCGGGATCAAGGTTCTTTCACTGTTCTTCATCGATGAAGTGGCAAAATACCGCCGTTATGATGAAAATGGCAACGAGGTCAACGGGCCCTACGGGAAGATCTTCGAAGAGGAATACGATCGGATCGTCGGAGAATACATTGCCTCCGATACGCCCTATGCAACGTTTTTGCGCAACACGGACGCCTCACGGGCCCATAAGGGCTATTTTTCGATCGATAAAAAGGGCCGCAAGGTCGATCCTTCCCTCGTCCGCGGGACGGACATATCGGACGATGTGTCCGCCTACGACCTGATCCTGAAGGACAAGGAGCGGCTTCTCTCTTTCGAAGAGCCGACGCGGTTTATTTTTTCGCACTCCGCCCTGCGGGAGGGGTGGGATAATCCCAACGTCTTTCAGATCTGTACGCTCAAGCACAGCGCCTCCGACATCCGGCGCCGCCAGGAGGTCGGCCGCGGGCTCCGGCTCTGTGTCAACTCGGCGGGGGAGCGGATGGACGCGACGGTCCCCGATCTCGATGTGCACGAAGTCAATGTTCTGACGGTCATCGCCAATGATTCCTATGAACGCTTTGTGAAGGGACTGCAGGCGGAGCTGAAAGAGGATCTGGAGCGTCCCGACCATGAGAATCTACTCGGGAATTATGTCGAGGACGGGAATTTGACCAAGGTGCGGGACAACCCGATCAACGAGGAGAATTTCCGCCGGTTTCTTCCGCTGTGGGAGCGCATCAACCGCAGATTTGCCTATACGGTCGATTTCGATTCGGACAAGTTGATCACCTCCGCAATCAGATCCATCGATGAGACGCTCTATGTTTCCACGCTGAATTATACCGTTTCGACGGGCGAGCAGGGGGCGGAGGAAAGCGCCGAAGAAGCCGATATGTCTTTCAGGATGCGCAAGACGCATACGGAGACGCTGCGCCCCAAGAGCGAAAGCCTTGTGAAGTACGATCTTGTCGGGAAGATCGCTTCCGCGACCGCCCTTTCGAGAAGGACGATCGCGACGGTTCTGAAGGGGATCTCGCCCGCCAAATTTGCGTTCTACAGGCAGAACCCGGAGGACTTCATGGCAAAGGTCTCCGGATTGATCAACGCCCGCAAAGCGGCCCTGATCGTGGACGGCATTCACTACCGCGAGGCGGGCGGCATGCCCTCGGTGAAGCTCGAAGAGCCGCGGAAGGCAGGGGACTACAGGAACGCGTTCCATGCGCAGAAACATATCCGGGAGTATGTCTTTGTGGGCGGGATCGATCCCGCGTCGTCGGTAGAGCGAAGATTCGCCGAACGGTTGGACGTTGCCGAAGAGGTCTCGGCCTATGCGAAACTGCCGCGCACGTTCTATATTCCGACCCCCGTCGGAAAATACAGCCCCGGTTGGGCGATCGTGTTCTGCGATCGGGGCGGACATAGCACATATTATCTGGTCGATACGAAGTTCGGCATGGAGCTTGCCCGGTTGAATGAGATCGAAAACGCAAAAATCGCCTGCGCGAAGAAGTTGTGCAGTCAGATGTTCGAAG
>CANROI010000088.1 GCA_947632165.1 uncultured Clostridia bacterium | reverse complement strand
CCTGTCCGACGTGCTCGGCACCGACAGCGACGTCGTCTACGGCGGGGTGGAGAGCAATGTCGAGAAGGAGCTTCTGAGCGAGGCGCTCGGCAGGCTGCCCGAACGGGAGCGCAAGATCATGTATATGCGCTTCGGGCTGGGCGGCAGAGAGGAGATGACGCAGAAGGACGTCGCCGACGTGCTCGGCATCTCGCAGAGCTACATCTCCCGCCTCGAAAAGAAGATCATCGAGCGGCTCAAGAAGGAAATTTCGAAGATGGTGTAGCGTTTTACATAAAAATCAAGCGTTTTGCGGATACTTTTCCCGTGATACATAGCCTTAAGGTCCGGGCGCATGCTGCGCCCGCCTGCGGCTTGCGGGAGGTGAAGTATGCTGCAAAAAGTGGTGATCTGCGGAGTGGATACGTCGGGGCTTCCCAAGCTCACGGCGCAGGAGAACGAAGAACTGATGCGCGCGCTCAAGGCGGGCGACGAGCGTGCGCGGGAGAAGTTTATCATCGGCAATATGCGGCTCGTGCTCTCCCTCGTCAAGCGGTTCTGGGCCAAGAACGCGCAGGCGGACGACGTCTTTCAGGCGGGCTGTGTGGGATTGATCAAGGCGATCGATCATTTCGACCTCAAATTCAACGTGAAGTTCTCTACCTATGCGGTCCCGATGATCTTAGGGGAGATCAAGCGGTTTCTGCGGGATGGGAACAGCCTCAGGGTGAGCCGCTCCATCCGCGATACCGCCTACCGCATCCTCAAGGTGCGCGAGCGCATCGAAGAGCGGGACGAAGAGGCCACGATCGAGAAGATCGCCGCCGAAATGCAGGTCAAGGAGCGGGAGGTGGTCTATGCGCTCGACGCGATCTCCGATCCCGTCTCCCTCTACGATCCCGTCTACAACAAGTCGGGGGATACCCTCGAGCTTTTGGACCAGCTCTGCGACGAGACGCAGAGCGACGAGATCTGGACGGAGCGCGTCGCCCTGCGGGAGGCGATCTCGCGGCTCGGCGAGCGGGAGCGCAGGATCCTGCAGCTCCGCTACTTCGAGGGCAAGACGCAGACGGAGATCTCCGCCGAAGTCGGCATCTCGCAGGCGCAGGTCAGCCGCCTCGAAAAGAACGCGCTCGGCTGTATCCGCAAAGAGATCTCCTGACCGCCCCGGTCGCGCCGCCGCGCGGGAGGCGGGCATGCGTTTTTTCGGAGCGTCCTCCCGCGGCGGGCATAAGCGTTCATAATTATTCACAATTCTGCAAAACGCCTCCGCGGCGGGAAACCGACGATCGGAGCGTTCTTTTTTTGTCATTTTGTGCCGTTTTTTTGATATTTTCGGTAGATATAAGTTTTACTTATACCTTGTATTCGAAAAACTTATGGCCGAGATCCTTAAAATCGCGGCAATCCGTTTGACAAATGGGCAAAAAAACATGTATAATCATTAGTATAATATAATAGGGCAAAGTATTTTTGCCGGAATATTGCCGTATGGGCAAGAAGGAGTGAAATATGGCAACCGAATTGTTCAAGAAGTACTATCGTCGAGTTGCGAGAGAAGGCGTCCTCAAGGCGCTGTTCTGCGGCCTGATTGTGGGCAGCGTTGCGCTGCTGATCGTTGCCGCCGCCACCTGGTTCGCAGCCTACAAGCCCGGTCTCTGGATCGCGCTTGCGCTGTTTGCGGTAGGGCTCGGCGTCTCCGCTCCTCTCTTCTATATCTATAAGTTCCGCCCCACGACCAAGGCGATCGCAAAACGGATCGACGAGTTAGGGCTCGAAGAGCGGCTCCTCACGATGACCGAACTCGAGAACGACGATTCCTTCATCGCGATGAAGCAGAGGGAGGACGCGCTCAAGGCGCTGAATTCCGTGGACCACATGCTCATCAAGGTCGTGGTATCGGCGTCCCTCATCGTGGCGCTGTGCGTCTCCTGTGCGTTCGGCATGGGCATGACGACCGTTTCCGCGCTCTATTATGCCGACGTCATCAAGAGCGGCAAAGAGCTCTTCACCCCCGTCGAGGAGCCCGGGATCTACACCCTCTCCTATAAAGTGAGCGCGGGCAAGGGCGCGATCTACTATTGGAACAGCGATATCGACGCAGAGTGGCAGCCCGTCGCGGAAGAAGAGATCGTGGACGAGGGCGAAGACGGCTCGGCGGTGATCGCGATCCCCGAGGACGGCTGGGTGTTCGTGCAGTGGTCGGACGGCGTCAAGAACCCTTACCGGCAGGATAAGGCAGTCACGGCGGATATCGAGGTGACCGCTCAGTTCGAAGAGCTCACGGAAGAGGGGCTCGAGGATCCCGTCGACGAGGACGAGGCTACGAACGGCGGAAATGGCAATCAGCCCAACCGGGGCCAGGAGGGGAATGATGGAAATCAACCTTCCGATCAGCAGAGACCGCCCGACAACATGCAGCAGGGCGAATCGAGCCGCGATAAGTCGAGCGACCAGGTAAACGACGGCAAGACCAACTACGGCGACGTCATGGGCGACAGCCAGAGCAACTTCGAGAGCGGCCGCGGAAGCGATTCGAGCTTTTCGGGCGATCTGAAGGGCGGCATCGAAGGCTATTTGGGCTCTCTCGGCGGCAACGGCGCAGGCTCGGGTGAGGGCTCGGGCGGCGGAGCGGGCGGCGGTGCTGGCAGCGGATCCGGAACCGGCGAAGGCTCGGGCGGCGGAGACTAATCAAAAAAATAAATCAGCGATAAATCAAATCAAGGGAAACAGATCATGGTAACAGAAAACGACATCATCCAATTCAGCAAGCAGTGCGAAGAGATCTTCACGCAGGTCTCGCGCGACATCATCGGCCAGAAGAGCGTGGTCGAAGGGACGATCATCGCGATGATCGCGGGCGGCAACGTCCTTCTCGAGGGCGTGCCCGGCGTCGGCAAGACCCGTCTTGTCCGAAGCCTCGGCCGCGTCTTCGACCTGCCCTTTGCCCGCATCCAGTTCACGCCCGACCTCATGCCGGCGGACGTCACGGGTACCAACATCATCGTCAAAGACGAGAAGGGGAACTCCACATTCAGTTTCCAGCCCGGTCCCGTGTTCAGCAACATCATCCTCGCCGATGAGATCAACCGTGCGACGCCCAAAACGCAGTCGGCGCTGCTCGAGGCGATGCAGGAGCACACGGTCACGGTCATGGGCGTCTCCCGCAGGCTTGCGGAGCCCTTCTTCGTGCTTGCCACGCAGAACCCCATCGAGCAGGACGGTACCTATCCGCTGCCCGAGGCGCAGATGGACCGCTTCATGTTCAAACTGCTCGTGCCCAATCCCGGGCTCGACGAGCTGATGGAGATCGTCAGCATGACCCAGAAGACGATGGCGGAAGTGGCGGAAAAAGCGTGCACGGGCGAACAGCTCCTCAAGATGCGCGAGACCGCCAACCAGATCCCCGTTGCGGAGGAAGTGCTCAAGTATGCCATGATCATCACGTCGGCGACCCATCCCGACAGCGAATGCGCTACGGAGACCGCGAAGAAGTACGTCCGCGTCGGCGCCAGCCCCCGTGCGGGACAGGCGCTCATCTCGGCGGCGAAGGTCAAGGCGCTCATCAAGGGCAGGTTCAACGTCGCCTATTCGGATGTCGAGGAGCTCGCATATCCCGTTCTCCGTCACCGCGTCAAGCTCAATTTCGAGGCGATCGCAGAGCGCGTCTCCGCGGACGACGTCGTGGGCATGGTCCTCGAGGAAGTCAGAAAGAAGTATAAAAGCAAAATCTGAGAAGTAGCTTCGGAGAAGTATTGTGAAAATAACAAATCTGAATGACGAGTTCTTCAGCAGGCTGGAGACCCTGTCATTGAATTTACGCTCCAACCTCTCGGGGTATTTCGGCGGAAAACATCTTGTCAAGACCTATGGCCAGACGGTGGAGTTCTCCGATTTCAGGGAGTATCAATTGGGAGATGATATTCGTCGAATCGACTGGAATCTTTTCAGTCGATTCGAAAAATATTTCCTGAAATTGTTTACCGATGAACGCCAGATGCAGGTGCAGATCTTCCTCGATTGCTCCGGATCGATGGGGAAGGATCAGCTGCCGAAGGCCCGCTACGCCGTCTCCGCGACGGCGGCGCTCGGCTTTTTGGCGGTGCAGAACATGGACAAGTTGACGATCAATTTTATGAAGGGGTCCCATGCAGAGAACCCCTTTGCCACGATTATCGGGAAGAACGCCTTTTTCCGCGCGATGAGCACCCTCGAGGAGCTCGAGTTCGCCGACGATACCGACATCGAGTCCTGCATAGCGAACTGCCCCACGACGGGCGACAACAACGGCCTCACCGTGATCATCTCCGACTTTTTCACCGAGAGCAGCTGGAAGAAGGCGGTGGATTATCTGCTCTATAAGCACCGTCAGGTGCTCCTTGTCCAGATCCTGTCTCCGGAAGAGCTCGATCCCTCTTACGATGGTCGGGTGTATCTGATCGACGCGGAATCGGAGGCGATGGAGGACCCGAGAAACATGAAGCTCCGCATCACGCGCAGCATGCAGCTCGCCTATGAAGAGGCAATGCGCGATTTCCGGCAGGATATCAACGATTTCTGCGCGAAGCGGGGCGTGGGCTATATATCCGTCTCCTGCGACACACCCATCGAGCGGGTGCTGTTCGGCGAGTTGATGAAGGTAGGTATCATGTCATGACATTTTTGATCCCCCTTGGGCTTTTGGGATTATTGAGCATTCTGGCGCTGATCATCATCTACATCATCCGGCCCAATTATCAGCAGAAACACATTTCGAGCACCTTTGTCTGGAAGCTCAGCCTCAAATACAAGCGCAAAAAGCTCCCGACGAGCAAACTCAGGAACATTCTGATCTTTCTCTGTCAGGTGCTGATCCTCACCTCGATCGCGGGGATCTTGGCAATGCCCGTCATTTTGAAGCAGGAGCCGCCCGCAGATACCGAGATCGTGGCGGTCATCGATTCCTCCGCGAGCATGTACGCCCGCTCGGAGGACGGCGCGACCCGCTACCAGCGCGCGCTCGAAGACGTCGTCAAGCAAGTCAACACAGTGACGGACGGCGGCGGCGTCATCTCCGTCATCATCGCGGGGGAAGAGCCGGAGGTCCTCGGCCGCAAGGTCTCCCTCAAGGATCGCAGTTCGCTGCTCGATTCCCTCGACGACCTCATTCTCGGGCTCGAGAACGGGGAGCTCATTTGCTCCTTCGGGTCGGCGGATATCGAACGCGCGATGCAGGAATGCCGGGAGATCCTCTCCGAAAACAACAGCGCGCTCGTGTACCTCTACAGTGATGCCGAGTACACCTATCTTCCCGACGAGATCATCTCTAAGCGGGACGTCGTCGTCGCGCAGGAAGAGTGGAATGCGGCAATCCTCAACGCCCATGCGGAGCTCGAGGATAACTTCTATGTGCTCACGGTCGAGGTCGCCTGCTACGGCATGGACCGGCAGATCGGCGTCCAGGTCAGCGTCGACGGCGCAAATCCTCTGGACGGCACGAACGTCAGCCGCTACATCGATCCCTTCAGCAAGGATGTCTTCTGCGACGCGGACGCCACCAAGACGGTGATCTTCCGCTTCGGCGGCGGGATCGAGAGCGACGACGTGTTCTACTACGATCTCAACGAACAGGAGCGCTTCTACGCGTTCGACAGCATCCATATCGACCTGCTCGGCAACGACGGGGATTCGCTGGACATCGACGACACCTTCAACATCTACGGCGGGAGGAAAGAGGCGATCAAGATCGAATACTTCAGTTCGCTGCCCAATCCCTTCTTCCACACCGTGCTCCTCGTTTTGAGGGACGAATTCAGCGACCGCTGGGATCTGCAGATCACCGAGGTCAAGCAGGGGGATGAGCCCGTTTTAGACGGCTTCGACTTCTATATTTTCGAGCATGAGATGCCCGATACCCTGCCGAAAGACGGCGCGGTCCTGCTCGTGGACCCGCTCAGCGTTCCCAACGGACTCGGGCTCCGCTTCGTGCGGACGGTCGACCTGCGCTATCAGCTCCCGCTCGAGGCGGCGACGGATTCCCATCCGCTGCTCAAGGACTTCATCGCGGAAGACGTCACGATCAGCCGCTATAA